>JAQBVH010000078.1 GCA_027623615.1 Planctomycetota bacterium
CCAGCCCCGCGCCGTGGCGATCTCCCGTGCGGCTCGGCTGGTCGGTCGTCCTCGTGGGACTGCTGCTCGCCCACCTGGTCACCCTCGCCACGCGCGACGTCGACGCCTGGGGATGGGACGAGAGCACCCACGTCGAGCTGCCCGCCGCCCGGATCGTGGCGGCGGAGGGCTTGCGCGGGCGGCTCGAGGTCGTGAACACCTGCAACCAGTACCCACCCGCAGCGCCGGTCTACCAGGCCTTCGTCCAGGGTCTGTTCGGGGTGGGGGAGAGCGTCGCCCGCCGGGCGGCGCTGGCCCTCTGGCTCCTCGCCGGGCTCGGCGGGCTCTGCGCCCTCGGCCGCAGGCTCGAGCGCACGTTCGGCGCGGGGGGCGAGCTGGGCCTCGTCCTGCCGGCCCTCGCTTGCCTGTCGCCGATCGTGTGGCGCTTCGCGCCGAGCCTGTTCCTCGAGGTGCCCTTCCTGGTCGCGGCCACCTGGGCCCTGTGGGCCTGGCTGGGGCGCCAGGGCACGGCCGAGGAGTGGCGGCGCGGGCGCGAGCTCGCCGCGGGCGCGCTGGTGACCCTCGCCTTCTTCACCAAGTTCAACTACGGCCTCCTGCTCGGCGCGGGGCTGGCCCTCGACTGGGTGTTCGAGACCCTGGCGGAGACCCGGCGGCGACGCCTCGGCAAGCAGCTCTCGCGCAGTGTCTGGCTCGTCGGGCCGCCGCTGGCTGGCTTCCTCTGGTGGTTCGTCTACCCCTGGCCCGGCGGGGTCACCCAGGGCGAGCTGCACTGGCGCTCCTTGCTCGGCTTCCTCGGCGGCAACCGCGAGCTGGGTGTGACCCCACTCGCGGACCGACTCGTGGACTGGACCGGCGGCGCCTTCCCGCACGTGATCTGGTTCGTCCTCGCCGGGGCGGCGGT
This sequence comes from Planctomycetota bacterium, assembly GCA_027623615.1. Classification (GTDB taxonomy): domain Bacteria; phylum Planctomycetota; class UBA1135; order UBA1135; genus JALWOP01. Next base: position 902 of record JAQBVH010000078.1, read on the forward strand.
CGTGTTCGTGCTCGGGTGGCGCACCGTCGACCGGACCGGCCGGCTGGTCGCACCGTCGCGTTGCCTGCTCCTGGTCGCGCTCGCGCTGATCGTCCCGCCGGCCCTGCACCCGTTCCATCTGGACCGCTTCCTGATCCCGGGCCTGTTGCCCCTGTGGTGCCTGACGGCGATCGCCGCGGGCGCGCTCGCGGCGCGCCCGCGCGCTCTCGCCGGGACGCTGATCGTGGCCGGCCTCACGACGATCGTCGTGCCACGGCACCTGTTCGCGGGGTGGATCGGCTTGCTACACAACGACCCCGAGGTGCGCGCCTACCAGGAGCAGGTGCTCGACCGCGACCACGCGCTGTTCGGCAAGGTGCCGACCGCGGGCCTCGACCGCGCGACCTACGACGCCCTGACCAAGCTGATCATCCGGGAGGTCGGGCCCGAGGAGCGCGTGGCCTGGATCGGCATGTCGAGCGAATATTCGCGGGCGGCCCTGCACCTCGAACTGTGGCGCGCGGGTGGATCGAGCGAGCGCTTTCGAACCGATGCCCACCGGCAGATGGATGTGATCCCCGTGCCTGGCGCTCCCCTGCCCGAGCTCGACGACGCGCTGCGCGACCGCCAGCTCGCGGCCTTCGCCGAGGGGTACGACGTGATCCTGATCACGACACCGCCGGACCTGAAGGACCGTTCACGCCCCGGCTTCTACGCAGCCTGGCAAGCGCCGCTCGTGCAGCGCCATGGGTGGACGCCCAACGAGCTCGGCCGCTTGGCGGTGCCGCGACCAGGTCGACCGGAGCTCGAGGTGCTCGTTTTCGCGCTGCGCCGCGCCAAGGGCGAGGGGGACGGGTAGATTCTCCGGCCGCCATGGCCGACCCCGAGGACAGAACGATCCGCGCAGCACGCGAGACCTTCGCCGGGGAGGTGCTCGAGGTGACCGAGGTCCTCGCCGGCTTCGAGCGCTTCGCTGCCTCGAGCCTGGGCGTGCGCGCCCTGCGGGAGCTCGTCCCCTTGGGCGAGGACGGGGCCCGCGCGGCCCTCGAGCGGCTGACCGAGATGCAGATGCTGCTCAAGGCCAAGGACTTGCCCAGCATGGCCGGCGTGTGCGACCCCCTGCCCGCGAAGGCAGGCGCTGCCCGGCGCCTGGACGAGGACCAGCTCGTTGCCCTGCGCAGTTTTCTCGACGCCGCCAAGCGCCTCAAGGCCTGGCTCGCCGAGCGCGTCGAGGACGTGCCGCGGCTTGGGGAGATCGGCGGGCGCATCCCCGACCTGAGCGCCCTGGTCGCCGAGATCGATACGGTCCTCGACGAGCGCGGACGGGTGAAGCGCGACGCCTCGGACCTCTTGCAGCGGCTGCGCCAGCGGATCGGCGACCTGTCCAGTCAGATCGACGAGCGCGTGCGTCGCGTCCTCGCCCGGAGCGACGTGCGCAACGTGCTGTCCGACAGCTCGGTGCACCGCCGCGGCGGCAGGCCCGTGCTGGCGGTGCGCGCCAAGAGCTCAGGCCACGTGAAGGGCATCGTGCACGACCGCTCCTCGAGCGGAGAGAGCGTGTTCGTCGAGCCCCAGGAGGTGATCGAACTCGGCAATCTCATGGCCGAGGCCCACGCGGACGAGCGGCGCGAGGTCGAGCGCATCCTGCTCGAGCTGTCGACCCTGGTACGCAATCAGCGTGAGCGGATCGAGCGCTCGTCCACCGGCGTCGCCCAGCTCGAGCTGGCCTGGATCTCGACCCACTATTGCGCCGAGGTCGGCGCACGCCCAGCCCTCCTGCCCGGGGAGCGGATGGCCGCCACCGGCCTGCTCCTGCGCGCCGCGCGACACCCGCTCCTGATCGAGCAGGTGCGCGTTGGCCAGATCGACGCGGTCGTCCCGATCGACCTGCGCCTGGGCGGTGACTTCTCGATGCTGATCATCACCGGCCCGAACACGGGCGGGAAGACCGTGGCCTTGAAGACGGCTGGTCTGTTCGCCCTGCTGACGCGCATGGGCTTGCCCGTGCCAGCTGAAGAGGGCACGACGGTGCCGCTCTACGACCGCGTCTGCGCGGACATCGGCGACGAGCAGGAGATCCGCCAGAACCTGTCGACCTTCGCCTCGCACCTGGCGCGCATCAAGGACGCCCTCGAGCGGGCGGACGAGCGCAGCCTGGTGCTGCTCGACGAGCTGGGTGGTGGCACGGATCCTGAGGAGGGCGCCGCGCTCGGCGAGGCCGTGCTCGAAGACTTCGTCAGGCGCAAGGTGCCGACCCTCTGCTCGACCCACATGGGCAAGCTCAAGGAGTTTGCCTTCCGCCACGCGGCGGTAGAGAACGCGTGCACCGAGTTCGACGTCGAGACCCTCGCGCCGACCTACCGCCTGACGGTCGGCACGCCCGGCGAGTCCGGAGCGATCGTGATCGCGAGGCGTCTGGGCATTCCGCAGCGAATCACCGACAGGGCCTCAGCCAGGCGCGAGCGACGGGACGGCGAGGTCGCCGAGGTCATGGAGGACCTGCGCAAGGCGCGGCTCGGAGCGGAGCGCCTGCGCGCGGACGCGGAAGAGCGCGTGGCCCAGGCGGCCGAGCACGCGCGTGGCCTCGAGGACAAGGCCGGCGAGCTCGAGCGGCGCGGCGAGCAGCTCGAGGCCGAGGCCCAGAAGGGCATCGAGGAGCGCGTACGCGACGGCCTGCGCCTGGTCGAGAAGGCGCTGGCGCTGTTGTCCCAGGTCCCGAAGGAGGCGGCGGGACCCATGCGGGGGGTGCTGGAAACCCTCCAGCGCGAGCTGACCGGCGCCACGCTGACCGAGCGCCGCCAGGGCTTCCTCGACTCCATGCGAAAGGGCAGCCTGGTCTTCCTCCCTCGGTATCGCCAGCGGATGATCGTGCACAGGGTCGACCGCGATAAGCGCGAGGTGACCTGCAAGCTCGGCTCGATGAAGGTGCGCGTCAGTTTCGAAGAGGTGACGCCGTACGAGCAGCTCTGAGGGAGTGGGGTGGGAATACGGTGCCGCACCGTATTCGCACCCGGCTCAGCCCTCGAGTCCCAGCTCCTGCTTCAGCTCGGCCTGCTTGCTCGTCCACTCGGAGTCGCCGGGGTCGAGGCTGCTCGCCTTGTTGTAGCAGTCGAGGGCAGTGTCGAGCAGACCCTGGCGGCGGTAGGTGTCCGCCAGGTCGCCCCACAGCTCGTCGTTCTCGGTGGCGCGCACGATGCTGTCGTACTCGCCGATGAACTGGTCGAAGGCGTGCTCCTCGAGCTTGCGGCACCAGTCGTTGTCGCCGGGGTACTGGCGCAGGGCCTCCATCCACGCGTCGACCGCGCCGGCCGCGTTCCCGGAGCCCAGGCGCTCGTCGCCGAGCTCTGCCCACAGGTCCGCGTCGTTACCTCGGGTGACCGCGCCCTCGAGGAAGGCCAGGCCGCGCTCGGGATCGAGCTCGCGCAGCAGCCGCCGCGCCTCGGGCGTGCCCGTGCCGTCGCCGAGGAGGCGTTCGAGGGCCACGCGCGCCTCCTCCCCGCGGCCCTGCTGCATGAGCAGCGAGACCATCTGCTCCTTGTACCAGGCCTCGTCCGGGTTGGCGGCGAGCATCGTCCCGAGGCGCCGCTCCATGTCCGCGGGGTCGAGCTCGCGCAAGAGGTCCCAGGTGCTCGGGTCCGCTTCCTGGCGTTCGAAGACGGCGTTGATCAGCGACAGGGCCTCGGCGGCGCTCCCCTCCTTGTCAAGCACCTCCGCCAGCCTCATGCTCGTGCCGCTGATCCGCTGGGGGTCCTCCCCGGCGAGTACCTCGCGCAGCAACGCGATCGCGCGCCCCGGGTCCCTCTCCGCGAGGATCCCGGCGGCGTCGGCGCGCCAGGGCTCCATGCGTAGCGTGATCGCGGCGGCCTCCGCGGCGCGCGGGTCGCCCTTCTCGCGCAGGGCCCGCGCGATGCGCACGCCCAGGTCGCCGTCATGGGGTCGCTCCGTGAAGAGCTCGAGGGCGAACTCGGGGTGGCCGGTCTCGAGGTAGACCTCGGACACCAGCCAATCCCAGCTGTCCTCGTTGTGCGCCAGGTACTGGCGCAGGAGGCCGCCGGCGATGATGCGCTCCAGGTGCGGGTCGAGGGGCCGGCCCTCGGCGAGCGCGGCGGTCAGCTCCTCGACCCTGCGGCGCTCGCGGCCCGCGTCAACCTCACGCGGCGCCACGCCGCTCGCGCCGGCGCCAGGGTCCGTACCACGGACCAGCGCCGAGCGTCGCTCGCCCTCGTCCTGGCCGTAGGACACCCGCGCTGCTCCGGCGTGGACGACCGTGTCCCCACCTCCCTTGATCCACTGTCCCACCTGAATACCGGCGAACAGACCACCGACCAGGGCGGCGGCGGGGAGGAGCAGCGAGGAGTTGCGCACGGGAATCAAGCTACAGGTCATGGACCTAGAGGACACGCCCGAGTTGGTCACAGACTCGTTTAGGGATCGCGGGGAGGACGCGCGGCCCGCTACCATCACGACGTGCTGTCCTTGCTGCTCCTGCTGCTGCCGGCGGATCCGGCGTTCCACGACGACTCCTTCGAGGAGCTCGCGCGGCCCTTCGTGCGTTCCTATTGCGCTGCGTGCCATGGCAACGACAAGGCCGAGGGAGGGCTGACCCTGACCGGCTATGGGAGCGCGGCGGCGTTGCGGGCCGATCCGGAGGTGTGGGACTACGTGCGCGAGCGGGTCGAGCTGGTCGAGATGCCGCCGCGCGGCGCCGCGCTGCCCTCCGGCGACGAACGCGCCGCGTTCTTGACCTGGCTGACCCGTGAGCTGAGCGACGCTCCGCCGGGTGAGGCGCCGGACCCGGGCCGTCCGGTGATGCGGCGCCTGAACAATGCCCAGTACCAGAACGCGGTGCGCGACCTGTTCGGGGTCGACTTCCCAGCACGTCAGCGCTTCCCGAGCGACGGTATCGGGCACGGCTTCGACACGGTGGGGGAGGCGCTGACGCTGCCGGAGCTGCGCCTCGAGAAGCTGCTCGAGGCGGCCGAGGCGATCGCCGGCCAGGTGTTCGTCGTCGACGACTCGGACGACCCGCCCGTCAGGCGCCTCGACCCCGAGGACCTCAACGGTCGCGGCAACCCGCGCGGCGACGCGTACGTGATGCCCTTCGGGGGGGACGTGACCGGGAGCGTCGTGCTGCCGCGGGCTGGTCGCTATCGGATGCGCATGCGCCTCGCGGCGAGCCAAGCTGGCGACGAGCCGGCGCGCGTCGCGTTCGTGGTCGACGGACGCGCGCTGCACGAGGTCGAGGTGCCTGAGTCCCCGGGGCAGGGCAAGGTGCACGAGCACGAGCTGAGGCTCGAGGTGCCCGGCCCGCGCAACGTGGCCGCGCGCTTTCTCAACGACTACTACGACCCGGACTTCCCCGATCCGCAGAAGCGCGACCGCAACCTCGTCGTCGAGTGGATCGAGGTGGTCGGTCCCATCGACGCGCCGCCGGCGAGCGCGTTCCAGGCGGAGCTGCTCGCCCGCTATCCCGCGGACCTGGGCCGCGCGCGTGAGCGCGCGATCCTGGGCGAGCTGACGCGCCGGGTCTGGCGTCGACCCGCGACCGACGTGGAGCTCGAGCGCCTCGAGCGCTTGCCGCCCGCGGAGGATCCCCTCGTCGCGCGCTTGCACCTGCAGCTCACAGCGCTGCTCGCCTCGCCCCACTTCCTCTTCTTCGTGGAGTCCGACGGGAGCAGCGCCGGTCAGGTGCGTCCGTTGAACGATCACGAGCTCGCGACGCGCCTGGCCGCGTTCCTGTGGAGCTCGGTCCCCGACCGGCGCCTCGATGCCCTCGCGGACGCGGGGGAGCTGGGCGGCCCGGTCGTGCTCGAGGCGCTGGTGCGCGACATGCTGGCCGACCCGCGCTCGAACGCGCTGGGCGAGGACTTCGCGCTGCAGTGGCTCGGCCTGCGCGCCCTCGACGAGGTGGCGCCCGACCCCGAGCTCTTCCCCGGTTGGTCAGCCGCGCTCGCTGGCGCGATGTCCCAGGAGACGCAGCGCGTGTTCCTGCTCGCGGTGCGGGAGAACCGCAGCGTGTGGGAGCTGCTCGACGGGGACTGGACGGTCGTCGATGGGTTGCTCGCGGAGCACTACGGTCTCGACGTGGCGCTGGCGCCAGGCGAGTTCGAGCGTGTGTCGCTGGCGGACACACCGCGCCGGGGCGTCCTCGGTCACGCGGGCGTGTTGACCGTGACGAGTGACCCGACGCGGACCTCGCCGGTGAAGCGCGGCAAGTGGGTGCTCGAGGTGCTCCTCGCCGCGCCGCCGCCATCACCGCCACCGGGCGCGGACAGCCTCGACGAGAGCGCGGAGGCGATCAGCGCGCTTTCGCTGCGCGAGCGCCTCGGGAACCATCGCGAGAGGCTCGAGTGCGCCGTGTGTCACGACCGCATGGACCCGATCGGGTTCGGCCTCGAGCCGTATGACGCGGTCGGTCGTTTGCGGGAGTTCGACGGCAAGTTTCCGATCGACGCCAGCGGCGTGCTGCCCGATGGGCGCAGCTTCGACGGCCCGGAGGGGCTGGTCGGCGTCCTGCGCCAGGACCCGCGCTTCCCACGGGCCGTGACCGAGAAGCTGTTCGTGTATGCCCTCGGACGAGGTCTCGAGCGTGGAGATCGGCGGCACGTGCAGGCGATCCTCGAGCCGTTCGGGAGCCAGGGGCCCGGGCTGGCGGACCTGATCGTTGCGATCGTTCTCTCGGACGCCTTCCGCACCACGCGCGCCGGAAACTGACAGGAACTGCCGGGGTTCCGTGTGGGGTCGTCCCGGGGGAGCATGCGCCGGGGGTGCAAGCTCCGGGCGGGCACACTCGGCGGGCTCCCTGGCCCGAACCAGCCCCCCCACAGGCCCCAACCCACACCAAAATCAGGCGGTCCTTTTTTGACTTGAGGGGGTGGGGGAGCCGGGTAGCTTGGGGGCCATGAGCGCGCGACTCGACCGACGCACGATGCTGCGTGGATTCGGAACGGCCATGGCCTTGCCCTGGCTCGAGGCCATGGCGTCAGCGGCGCCCGTGACTCGCCTGCGCGTGCCCGAGCCGCCGCCGCGCCTGTTGTGGGTGTACGTGCCCAACGGCGTCCACATGCAGGACTGGACCCCCGCGGCGGAGGGCGCGCTGCCCGAGGAGCTGCCGTGGATCCTGCAGCCGCTCGAGGCGCACCGCAGCTCGTTCTCGGTGCTCTCCGGACTGGCCCACCACCACGCCCGCGCGAACGGCGATGGTCCCGGCGACCACGCTCGCGCAGCGGCGGTCTGGCTGACCGGCCTGCAGCCCAAGAAGACCGATGGCGAGGTCGGGCTCGGCGTCTCGGTCGATCAGGTCGCGGCCAAGACCCTCGGCAACCTGACGCGCTTCAAGTCCCTCGAGCTGGGCTGCGATGCAGGGCGTACGAACGGACGTTGCGACTCCGGATACTCCTGCGCTTACTCGGGTCACATTGCCTGGACCTCGGCCACGACGCCCGCGGCGAAGGAGACCCAGCCCCACGTCGTGTTCGATCGGCTCTTCCGCGGTGGGGTCGACGCGGCCAGCCACGCGGCAGCCACCGAGCGCGCGCAGCGGCGCAGGAGCGTGCTCGACTTCGTGCGCGCGGACGCCAAGCGCCTCGATCGGCAGCTCGGCACCGAGGACCGGCGCAAGCTCGACGAGTACCAGGCCGGCGTGCGCGAGCTCGAACGGCGCATCGAGCTGGCGCGACCCGAGCGCGTGGACAGCGTGCGCGACGATGCGCGACCGACCCATCGGCCCCAGGATCTCGCGCAGCACGCCCAGCTCCTCGGCGACCTGATCGCCCTGGCGTTCCAGACGGACAGCACGCGCGTCGCGACCTTGATGGTGCTCAACGAAGGCTCGAACCGGCCGTACCGCAACCTCGGCGTCAACGAGGGGCACCACTCGATCAGCCACCACGGCGGGGACACCCAGAAGCACGACTGGATCCGGCGCATCGACCGCTTCCACGTCGAGCAGTTCGCGCACGTCCTGACGCGCTTGTCCGAGGCACGCGAGGGTGCCGAGCGGGTCCTCGATCGGACGATGGTCGTCTATGGCTCGAACATCGCCGACGGCAACCAGCACGCCCACCACGACCTGCCCACGCTCCTGGCGGGGGGCAAGGCCTTTGGCATCGAGCACGGTCGGCACGCCGTGTGGCCCGAGCACACGCCGCTGATGAACCTCCACCTCGAGCTGTGCGCGCGGGCGGGAGTCACGATCGACAAGCTCGGCGACTCGACCGGGCGCCTGGCTGGCGTCTGAGCGCGCCGGTGCCGGAAGCGAGAGCCTCCTGAGGAGGTCGCGACGATTGCTTGGATCCGCTGGGTCCCTGCGCTAGGCTGCGTCGATGCGCGAGGGGAACGCCGAGATTCTGATCGTCGACAACGACGATCGCATCGTCGAACTGGTTGCCTGGTTCCTCAAGAAACGCGGGTTCGTGGTGCGTACGGCGAGCTCCTTCGCTCAGGCCCGGGAACGGATCGCTGAGCACCGGCCCGACTTGATGCTCTCGGACATCGACCTGGGCGCCGAGAGCGCGATCGAGGAGCTGCCGCGCCTGGACGCCTGCGGAAACCTGCCGCCGACCCTCGTGGTTTCCGGCTACCTGGATCCGGGCATCGAGGAGGAGCTGGCCAGCCTCGGGCCGGTCCTCGACACCCTC
>JAQBVH010000079.1 GCA_027623615.1 Planctomycetota bacterium
ACCTCAATGACGGCCGCGTGGAGCCGGAGTTCGAGATCCTCAACCTCGGTCGCTCAGGGTACGGCTCGGGCCGCGTGACCATCCTGTTCGAGCAGGCCCTGGCGGCCCTCGAACCGGACGTGGTCGTGATCTACTGCGGGCACAACGAGTTCACGGAGCGCAGCTTCCGGGCGGAGCTCGAGGCCTGGGGCGGGGACAACACCCGGCTCCTGGCCAGCCTGGCGCAGCGCATGCGCAGCGTGCGGGTCCTACGGGACCTGGGGGAGGGGCGCCGGCTGCGGCGCAAGGACGATCCCAACCAGTGGCGCGCGGAGTACGCGCGCTTCGAGGCCCTGCCCTACACGGAGACGCTGGCCGAGTTCGAGCGCTATGGGGAGAACCTGCGCCGCATGCTCGCGGTGGCGCAGGAGCGCGGCGTGAAGGTCGTGCTCTCGACTCTCGTCTACAACCGCTTCTCGATACCGCGCGTCACGACCCTGCCCGACGACCTGGGCTCCCAGGCGCGATCGACCCTCGAGGCGCACCTGCGCGCGGCGCGCCAGCAGTTCCCCGACTACTTCCAGGTCCTGCGCCCCGACAAGGCCCAGGACCGCGTGAGCATGGACTCCTGGGGTCGAACCAGCGGGAACGAGGCCCTCGATCTCCCGGGCCTGCGCCCGCTGGTGGGGGAGCTCGCCGGGGTGCAGCCCGCATTCCTCACGGGCAACCGCGACCCCCGCGTCGACCGCTTCTACGGAGCGCTCGCGAAGCTCCACGGCGCCCAGGAGCCCGAGGTCCGCGAGGCACTGCAGCGCGCCGCCGAGGAGCTCGACGCCGCCCTCGCGCTCCTCCCCGAGCACCCCGGTGCGCTCTTCGACCGTGCGCTCGTCGCCTGGGCGCTCGGCGCACGGGGGGCCCAGACCAAGCTCTGGTTCGAGGACGCCGCGCGCTTCGACCGCGCTCCGCGCAAGGCGACGCCGCTCACCAACGAGCGCGTACGCCTGATCGCGTCCGAGTTCCCCGACGTCTGCTTCGTCGACGCGGACGCCCTCGCAATGGGGACGACCGCCGACGGCATCGTGGGCTGGGAGCTGATGACCGACCACTGCCACCTGAGCCCCCTCGGCGGCCGCTTCGTGCAGCACCACATCGGGGACGCGCTCCTGCGCCGCTGGTACGGGTGGGAGGGCGGCCAATGATCGGGCGCCTGTGGTCCTGGATGCGCGCGCATCCCCTGGCGTGGTTGATCCCGCTGCTCTTCTGGGTCGCGCTGCTGGCGTTCGTGCTGCTCAAGCTGGCGGACGCGCCCCAGACCGAGTTCATCTACCAGCTCTAGGCGACCCCGTTGGGGCCGCCTACGCCTCCTGCGGAGGCGTGTGTGTTGTTTGACGCCACACCTGACGGTGTGACGACCGGAGCTTGCACCTGTGGCGCAAGCTCCTGGGCGACCCCGTTGGGGCCGCCTACGCCTCCTTCGGTCTCGCACCGCTAGGGCGACCCCGCCGGGGTTGCCTGAGCGCGCTGGAGCACGAAGCGCGTCGAGCGAAGCACGCGCACACCCTCACACCGCGCACGGGCTTCGCGGAGGCGCTCCACGCGGTGGGGATGAGCGCCCAGGAGGGTCGCGTCCATCGCTGCGAAGTCGAAGAAGAAGCGCGCGTGAGCCTCGTCCTCATCGCAGGGGAGCACCTCGACGGCGAGCCCGCTCGAGGAGGCCGCGGCTGCGAGGCGCGGGGGGCTCCAGGGTGCGCTCCGCTCCGGCTCGGGCGGGAGCTGCGCCGGGTCCTCACCATGCTCGGTCAGGACCTGGGACAGGGGGACGCGCCACAGGTCGTCACTGCGCTCCTCACCGGCGGTCGGCTCCCAGCTGTGCCACCAGAGGTTGAACAGGAAGCGCCCGCCCGGCCGCAGGAGCGCGCTCACCGCGCTCAGGCCGCGCTCGAGGTCTGCCATGTGGAAGCAGGCGTTCGCGAGGACGAGGTCCGCGGCGCCCGCGGGCCCGGCCGCCTCGATCGAGCGCTGCTCGACGGTCACCCGGTCGCCGAAGCGCGCACGCGCGAGGGCGACCATGCCCGCCGCGGGGTCCTGCAGGGTGACGTTCGCCTCCGGAAAGCGCGTCAACAGAAGGCCGGTGAGCAGGCCCGAGCCCCCGCCTACATCGAAGACGTCCTGCTCCTCCGGGCGCACGAGCTCGACCAGTCGGGCCGCGAGGGACGCCAGCGGGTCGTGGCCCTGGATGAGCAGGTCGTAGGCGCCGGCCCGGGTGGACCAGAGCTCGATCCTCTTCAGCGCCTCGGGGTCCGCTCCAGTCAAGCTCAGTCCTTCTTCTGGTCCTCGAGCTCCTCGGTGCGCTCGAGCCACGTCTGACCGCGGGTGATCCAGCTCGGCGCCTCGGCGCCCTTGAGGTAGTGGTCGAACCACTCGCGCACGCGGTGGTGGTAGTCGACCTGGTTCGGCTTCTCGCGCAGGCCGTGGTTCTCGCCGGGGTAGACGAGCATGACGAACTGCTTCTCGGCCAGGCGCGCCGCGTTGTACAGCTCGACGCCCTGGTTCCAATCGACCGCCCCGTCCTTGTCCCCGAAGGCGACGAGCAGCGGCGTGTTCATGCGGTCGACGTGGAAGATGGGGGAGTTGGCGATGTAGGTGTCCACGTCCTGCCAGAAGGGGCGGTCCATGCGCCCCTGGCTCTCGTGGAAGATGTACCCGTCCGACTGGCCGCTGTTCCAGTAGATGCTGCCGGCCATGCTCATCATGTTCGTCAGCGGCGCGCCAGCGACGCCCGCCGCGAACAGGTCGGTCTGCGTGACCAGGAACGCGGTCTGGTACGCGCCCCAGGAGTGCCCGACCAGGCCCACCCGCGCGGGATCGACCATGCCCGTCGCGAGCACCTGCTTCACCGCGGGCACGACGCACTCGGTGGCGGACACGCCCGGGTTCTGCGGCCGGTAGGTGATGTCCGGCTGAAGGACGAAGTAGCCCTGGCTGGTGAACACCGCCGTCGAGTACGGGCTGCGCTCCGAGGGCACGTCGTACTGGTGCAGGCTCTGCGAGCGCAGCTCGTAGATGTAGGTGATCAGCGGGTACGTCCGCCCCGCTACCCATCCGGCGGGATAGAAGAGCGCGCCCTGCATCGGCTCGCCGCGGTCGTTTACGTAGTCGATCAGCTCGCTGTGGCCCCAGGCGAAGTCGGCGTGCTGCGCGTTGCCCTTGGTCACCTGGCGCGCGTCCGCCAGCTGCGGTCCGCCGACGAACACGTCGGGCGGATCGTCGAAGCGCTCGCGGGTGAAGGCGAAGGTCTGTGCGTCCTCGGCCTTGATCAGGCGACCGGCGCGCGCGTCCTCGAGCAGGAGGGTCTCGAAGGCCGCGCCGTCGACGCGCAGGCGTCCGAAGCCGCTCTGCTTGGTCAGGTCGCCGTAGAGCGAGACGTAGAACGGGCGCGCCGCGTCGATGAACTCCTCGGCCTCGCTGTCCACGACGAGGCGGCGGTGGCGCAGGGCGCGCTCGCCGCCGTGCGTCAGCCGCGTGAAGCCGGAGCCGTCGAGCGCGAAGGCCCACAGGTCGTAGCGGCTGTCGAGCAGCACGCGGCCGTCGGTCGTCCAGCCGCCGATCCCGTAGGCGGGCTTCTGGTCGGTCAGGGCCGAGATCTCCTGGTTGATGAAGGGCACCGGCGCGCTGCTGGTCAGATCGATCGACGCCAGGGACTCGAGGTCGCAGGCGTACAGCTGATCGCTGAGGACGTACAGGGCATACCGACCGGTCGGGTCGCCGGCGTGGCGGTACTTGACGCGCTTGACGATCGGCGCGCGCGCGCCCGTGCGCAGGTCGACCCGGTAGAGGTCGAAGAGCGTCGCGGAGTAGCGCTGCTCGGTCAGGTACGGGGTCTCGTCGGTCGCCAGGCCGAAGCGGTCGCCCTCCAGGGGCCACAGGTCCCGCAGCGCCGCGTCCTCGAGCACGACCACGCGTCCAGCCTCCCCCTCGTCGAGCCAGAGCACGCAGAGGTCGCTCTCGCGTTGGTCGCTGCCCAGGGTGAGCTTCTGGCGCGGGATGATCTGGATGTCGGCCGCGTGCCAGACCTCGACCCCGGCGGGGTCGTCGAGGGTCTCGCGCAGGGGCTTGGGCGCGTCGTCCTCCTCCTCGACAACCTCTGCGATCTCCGCCTTGGCCTTCGCCGCGTCCCCGTCGAGGGCCGCGGGCCGATCGTCCCAGTCCTTGACCCCGAAGTAGATCCCGTCCCCCGCGTCCGTCCAGTTCAGGTCCCGGTCGACGACGCGCCGGTCGATGCCCTCGGCGTCCTCGCAGAGGTCGAACTCGGTGCGCCGCGGCGCTCCGTCGAGACCGCGCCAGGCGAGCAGCACGTGGGTCACGTCCTCGCCGTCCTCGAAGGCGCGCTCGCGCAGGACGCACAGGTCCGTCGCGTCGTCGCGCCAGGACAGGCCCTTGTAGTCCGCAGCGTCTGAGTCGAGGGTCCGCAAGCGCTCGCTGACCGCGTCGTAGACCCGCACGCCGTTGCCCGCGTCGTCCTCGGCGTCGATGGTCATCGCGAGCAGGCTCCGGGCCTCGCACCAGGAGTAGCCGCCCACCGACCCGAAGTGCACGTCCAGGCCCGTGGTCAGGTCGCGCACGATGAGGTCGCGCCCCTTGACGCGGCGCAGGGCGAGGTGGCGCCCGTCCTCGCTGAACGCGAAGCTCGAGGCGCCCTCGACCGTCTCCTCCTCACCGGTCACCAGGTCGCGCAGCAGCACGTCCTGACGCGGCTCCTTCTTCTGCTCCTTGTCCTTCTCGCGCTCTGCTTCGCTGCTGCCGAGCTGGAAGGCCAGCCAGCGCCCGTCCGAGGAGAACGTGGCGCCGCTGCCCTCCGCGTAGCGCCTGACCTCCTCGGTCGCGAGCATGCGCACGCGCAGCTCGCCCGTGCCGTCGTTGCGCCGGGCCGACCACGCCATCCAGCGTCCGTCCGGGGACAGGGCGGTCGAGCCGAGGCGCTCCCACTGCAGCCAATCGGCGGTCTCGGCCGGCTGCGGCCCGGGATCCACGGGCTGCGCCGTGGGTGCCTCCGGCTCTTGAGGGAGAGCGAACGTCGCGAGGGAGCAGAGCAGCAGGCTGCGCATCATGGTGGTGGGCGGGGGGAGACGAAGACCCACGAGGGTACGCCCGCCTGCGCGCCCGGCTGATCCCGTTACGGGATTCCTACCCCACCCGGAAGCGCAGTGGTCGGCCGCCCGGCGCCTTGACCAGCTCGTGGTCGTGGTACGCGACCTCGCCGCGCAGCACGGTCGTCACCGGCCAGCCCGCCAGCTCGCGTCCGGCGAAGGGGCTCCAGCCCGCGCGGCTCCGCAGCCACTCGAGCGGCAGCGCCTCGGTGACGCTCGGGTCGACCAGCACGACGTCCCCGTCGCTGCCGAGGTCGAACACGCCCTTGCCCTCGAGGCCGTAGACCTTGCAGGGACCGTCGACGCACAGGCGCAGGATGTCCTGGTGGCTCAGCCAGCCGTCGCGCACGGCGGTCAGCAGGAGGGGCAGGATCGTCTGGGTCCCGGGGATGCCCGACGGCGAGTGCGGGTAGGCCTTGGCCTTCTCCTCGCGGGTGTGCGGGGCGTGGTCGCTGCCGATGCAGGTGACCGGTCCCTCGACGAGGGCACGCCGCAGCGCCTCCTGGTGATGGGCGCCGCGCACGGGCGGGTTCATCTGGGCGTGGGAGCCGTGCTCCTCGTAGCACTGCGGCGCGCGGAGGAAGAGGTGGTTCGGCGTGGCCTCGACCGTGACCAGGTCGCCGAGGTCGGCCTCGCGCACCAGGTCGAGCTCGTCGGCCGTAGAGCAGTGCAAGAGGTGCACCGGGCGCCCCGTCTTCTCGGACAGGCGCAGCAGGCGCTTGGTCGCCTTGACCGCGCACTCCACGTCGCGCACGTCGTCGTGCTGGACGACGCTGACGTCCTTGCCCAGGGCCGCGTAGCGCTGGGACAGGCGCGGGTTGTCCTCGGAGTGGATCGTCACCCGGCGCGAGCCGGAGCGCAGGACGAGCTCGAGGGTCTCGTCGTCCTCGACGAGCAGGTTGCCGGTCGACGAGCCCATGAAGAGCTTGATCCCGGCGCAGCCCGGCAGGGACTCCCACTCGCCAAGCTGCTCGGCGTTCTCGGCGGTCGCGCCGAGGAAGAAGGCGAAGTCGGACGGCGCGCGCCCGTCGGCGCGGCGCAGCTTGTCCTCGAGGGCCGCGGGATTCGTGGTCGGCGGCTTCGTGTTCGGCATCTCGCAGAAGGCGGTGACACCGCCCGCGATGCAGCACAGACCGCCGCTGGCCAGGTCCTCCTTCTGCTCGAGGCCCGGCTCACGGAAGTGCACCTGCGGATCGATCAGGCCCGGGAAGACCAGCTTGCCGGTCGCGTCGAGCTCGGGGGTGCCCGCGGGCGCCGCAACCTGACCGGCCGCGGCCACCTTGCCGTCCTGGATCAGCACGTCCCCGGGCGCGTTGCCCTCGCGACGAACCAGCGTGCCGCCGCGCACCCAGAGGTTGGCGCCGCTCACGGGGCCAGCTCCGCGTGCATCTTGCTCAGCAGACCCTCGGGGTCCTCCAGCTCGCTCGTGCGCCATTCGATGCCGAGGCCCTTGTTGTGCATACGGGGAATGATGTGGAAGTGCACGTGGAACACCGCCTGGTGCGCCGGCGCGCCGTTGTTCTGGAGCAGGTTGTAGTGCTGGGCCCCGGTGGCCGCGAGCACCGCCCGGGTGATGCGCGGCAGCACGCGACCGAGCGCGGCGCCGGCTTCGTCCGAGAGCTCGTGCAGGTGCGCCCTGCGCTCCTTGGGGATCACCAGGGTGTGACCCGGCGCGAGGGGCGCAATGTCCAGGAAGGCGAGCACGTGCTCGTCCTCGTACACGCGGTGGCAGGGGAGCGCTCCGTCGAGGATCTTGTCGAAGATGGTGGCCATCGGGACGGAGCTTACTCCAGCGCGGCGCGCAGCCGGGCGATGTTGTCACGCTGGATCGACAGGTAGTCGCCGTCCAGCGGGCTGGTGGCCAGATCGAAGCGCACGCTGGTGAGGCCGTACTGGTCCTGGAACGTCTTGGCCAGGTCGGCGGGGGGCGCGACGGGCCACAGGATCACCTGCGCAGGTCGCTCCTGCAGCGCCTGCTCGAGACGGTTGAGCCCTGCGCCGCCCGGCTCCTCGACCGAGAGGTTGAAGCCCTCGATGTCGACCGCGAGCTGGCGACGGTCGAGGTAGGCGAAGCCCTCGCCGGCGGCGACCAACCGTTGATCGCGGACGACTTCCTCCAGCTCCTCGGCGAGCGCCTCGAGGTCCGCGCGCAGGGCGGCGATGCCCCGGTCGAAGGCCTCGGCGTGCTGCGGCCACGCGGCGCGCATCGCCTTGTGCGCCTCCCCGGCCTGATGGCTGAACAGGGTCGGGTTGATCCAGATCATCGCGTCGACCGCGCCGTGGCTGTGTTCGCCCGTGAGGCCGTGGGAGTGGGTCGTGACCTCCTGCTCGATCCAGAGCCCCGCCTCCAGGCCCTGGGAGGTGTCCACGTTCCGGCTGTGGGGCAGGCTGACCGTCTCGATCCAGCGTTCGTACCCGGCGCCGTTGCGCAGCACGAGTCGGGCGGCCTGGTACCTCGCCAGCGCTTCGCGCTCCGGTCGCCAGTGCGCCGGGTCGGCGCCGGCCGGCAGGAGGCACACGACCTCGACCGCCCCACCCGCGATCCGTTCGGCGGCGTAGGCCAGCGGATGGAAGGTCGTGTAGACCGCGTCGAGGGTGTCGGGGCCCCTGGGTTCGTCGGTCCCGCTCGAGCAGGCAACGAGCGCGGCGAGGGCGAGGGGGAGGGGGAGCAAAGTGGCGCGCATCAGAGGGTCTGGATCAGGTTCGGCAGCAGGGCCTGGGTCAGGGCGGACCAGAGGAGCGCGACGAGCGCCCCGAGGGC
This sequence comes from Planctomycetota bacterium, assembly GCA_027623615.1. Lineage (GTDB taxonomy): Bacteria > Planctomycetota > UBA1135 > UBA1135 > JALWOP01. The sequence continues at coordinate 7,888 of JAQBVH010000079.1, forward strand.
GATCAGACCCGCCGCCTCCCAGGCGAGCAAGGTCCAGACGGCGCGACGACCGCAGCCGATCGCGTGCAGGGTGCGGAACTCGTCCGCACGCAGGCGCGCCGAGAGGGTGAGCACGAGGCCCGCGAACAGGATCGTCGAGAGGACCAGCACGGCCGACAGGCGATCGAACAGCGTCTTGATCTCGAGCACGAAGGCCAGGAGGTCCGCGACCACGGTCTCGGGCCGCACCGCCTGCAGGCCGACCCAGTCGTCCACCTCGGGGGCCATCAGGTCCCCCGCGCGAGCGTTGGCGGGGAAGACGAGCACCGCGGACAGGGGCATCGCGTCAGCGTCGCCGTGCAGGTGAAAGCCCGCGAGGTTCTCGGCGGTCAGCCGCCGCTCCTCGATGAACGCCGGGCTGAGGGCGACCTGGTCCTCGGTGCGCGAGAGCACGTAGCCCTCGGGCAGGGCGCCTTGCCCCGTCACGTCCGCGTGGCCATGACCGAGCCCCTCGAGGGCCCAGGCGGTCTTCAGGTCGACGAACACGGCCCCGTCGTCGGGCGTGCCGCTGGCGGCGAGGACTCCGACGATATTGAGCTCCACCGAGACGAGCTCCGCGATGTCGAGCGCCTTGGTCGGATCGGAGGCGATGACATCGCCCACGCCGAGGCCCTGGGCCGCGGCCACCCTCGCGCCGAGCAACGCGTCCCCGACGAGCAGGGGCAGGCTGCCACGGATCGGGGTCAGCCGGCGCGCGTGGTAGTACTCGGGCGACGTGCCCACGACCGGGAAGCCCTGGGCGTGGCTGCGGGTGTGCAGGGGCACGACCACCCCGCCGCCGACCGGGGCGAGCTCTGCCTCGACGCGCGCCGTCAGGTCCGCGCGCAGGGGCGGCAGGTCCGTGTCGCGGAAGTAGAGCGCGCCCAGGGTCAGGTCGAAGCGGTTGCCCTCGGGTCCGACCAGGATCGGACTCGAGGCGCCGCGCGCCTCGAGGTCGGACCGATAGCGCCCCATCAACGCGCCCGTCGTCAGCGGCAGCGCGCCCGCGAGCGAGAGGCACAGGACCAGGATCACGCTGCGCGCCCTGTGGTGCAGCGCGTACCGCCCCGCGAGTTGCAGGAGGCCGGTCACGCGCCCGGCCCCAGGTCGAGGACCCGATCGAAGCGCGGCAGCAGGCCATGGTCGTGGGTGACCACGAGCAGGCTCGCGCCGCGCGCCGCGACCTCCTCGAAGAGCAGGTCGACCGCCGCGCCGGCGGTGGCGGGGTCGAGGTTGCCGGTGGGCTCGTCGGCGACGACGAGCTTGGGCGCGGTGACCAGGGCGCGACAGAGGGCGATGCGTTGGCGCTCCCCCTGGGAGAGTTGACGGGGCTTGCGCCCGAGCAGGTCGGCGACGCCGGTCGAGCGCGCCAGGTCCTGCGCGCGCTGCCTGGCCTTGGCGTCGAGGGTCAGCGTCGCCGAGAGGCGGTAGGGCAGCAAGACGTTCTCGCGCGCGTCGAGGTAGTCGAGCAGGGCGAAGTCCTGGAAGACCAGGCCGATCTCGCGCAGGCGTCGCGCGCGGCGCGCCTCCTCGGAGAGGCTCGACAGCGCTGATCCATCCAGCGTCACCTCGCCCGCGTCGGGCACGAGCTGCCC
>JAQBVH010000080.1 GCA_027623615.1 Planctomycetota bacterium
CGAGGACACCTACCACCTGCGCGCGGTCCACCCCGGGACCCTCGAGGTCGTCGAGCTGCCGGACGTCGACGCCGGCGCGCGAGACGTGCGCGTGACCTTCGGGGCGCGAGCGGGGACGCGGGTCGCGGGGCGCGTGCTCTACCGGGACGGGGCGCCGGCGCGGGGGGTGCGCGTGTATCCGCTGCTGTCGCGTCGCGGCCGCGACTCCAGGGGCCGACCTCCGTTCCTGGTCGAGTCCGGCCGCTCGACGGACGACGGGGGGCGCTTCGAGTTCGAGGAGCTGCACTTCGACGGGATCCGCCTCTGGATCACCGGCGACCAGATCGGCGAGCCGGCGAAGCGCCTCGAGGTGGACCTCGCGGCCAGCGCCGACCTCGAGGACATCGAGGTGCGCGTCGCTCACGTGGTGCAGTTCGAGGTCGCCCTCGTCGATCCGACCGAGGCCGACGCCTTCAGCGCGGCGGACGCGGAGGGGCAGCTCCTCAGCCTGCTGTTCACCCTGCTCGGCAGCGGCCGCAGTACGTCTACGGTTGGCGCGCGCATGAAGCTGACTGGCGGCCGCTCGGAGGTCGTCCACTGCAGCGAGGACGTGCGCACGCTGATCCTCCTACGCGACGGTCAGGAGGTGCGTCGTGTCCCCGTCCGCGTCGAGCCGGGGGACGTGCGCGTGCTCGAGTTCTGAGGGATTCGGCGAACGCTGTTGGCGCGGATCGCGCTTCACCTCCCGCTGAGGTGAACCATGCGCGAGGACATGCACAAGATCATCGTCGACACCGGTCGGTTCGACGCCTTCGGAGGACGGAGGACCCGTCGACGTCGCACGGAGCGGGAACGACGACGAGCGCAGGACGACTCGATCCTGAAGGAGGGGATGCTGGGCCGGCGTTCCTGGTCGGAGCGCACTTGGCGTTCCGACCGTGTGGGACCCCTCGAGCGCTGACTCGACAAGCAGGTCGGTCGCCCCTGGAACAAGGTCTGGAGCGAGGTCTGTCAGCAGAACTCCGCCCGCTCGGTGATGGGGCGGCACCTGCGCGACCACCTGCGCTGGATGGTGCTCGGGGTCGGCGACACGAAGGCCGGCCCGTTCGTCAGGCACGAGGTCGACCCGCGCACGGGCCTCCTCCGCAGGATCAGGAAGCGCCGGTGACTCAGTCGTCCAGCGCGCCGCAGCCCGCGAGCACCTCGAGCACGCGGTCCTTCACGGCTGGGCGGCAGATCACGAGCTCGTTGTTGTAGGGGTCGCGCTGGTTGTAGCGGTGCTCGTCGCCGCGCAGCTTGCAGACGTGCCAGCCGAGGGCGCGCGCGACCGTCTCGGGGGCGCAGGTGTCCCACTCCTTGAGGCCGACCTTGTGCACGTAGAGATCCGCCTCGCCCGAGAGGAGCATGCAGACCTTGTTGCCGACGCTGCCGGCGGGTGACGCCTCGGCGCCCATGTCCGCGATGAAGCGATCGATCCACGGGGGGGTGTGGCTGCGCGAGACCGCGGCCTTGGGAACCTTCGGCGAGGGGCTGTCGCCGGAGCGCAGCTCGCCCTCACCGTCGACGCCGTGGGCCTCGTGGCCGGGGACGGTCACGCCCCAGAGGACCTTGCCCTGGGCGGGCAGCGCAACGGCGGCGAGCGCGGTCTCGCCCTTGTAGGTCAGCGCGACGTGCACCGCCCAGTCGTGGCGTAGCTGGCTGTACTCCTTGGTGCCGTCGAGCGGGTCGATGATCCAGGCGCGCTCCTTCGCGAGGCGCTCCTCGGAGTCGACCGTCTCCTCGGAGAGGATCCCGTCGTCGGGGTAGCGCCCGGCGATCAGACCCTGCACGTAACCATCGCAGGCCTGGTCGCCGATGTCGGCGAGCATGCGGCCCTCCCAGCGCTCCAGACCTCGCAGGGTCATGGCGCGTTGGCCAGCTTGGAAGGCAGCGAAACGGGCGAACTCGAGGTCGCGGGCGATCGTGGCGGCGTCCATGGGGCGGGGATTCTAGCCGGGATCGCGCAACAGGCTCAGTCCCACCTCGGGCCAAGTCAGCGCAGCTCCGCGAGGCGTGCGCTCAGGTCCTCGATCAGCCAGGCGAACTGATCGTCGTCCGCGCACTCGGCCACCAGGCGCTCGTAGTCGCTCCGTGCACCTTCCAGCGGTCAGACCCCCGGGTATCGACGTCGCCGAGATCGTGGAACGGCTGGAGGGCGTCGAGGCCGAGCTACGTCAACGAGGTGGACGCCAACGTCGCCGGTCAGCCGGACACCGCGGAGTTCATCGAGCTCCACGACAACCCCTTCGTGACGCTCGAGGACCTCTCGATCGTCGTCTACGACGGCGCGACGGACCTGGTCGTCGGCGCCTACGACCTGGACGGGTACCACGCGAACGCGGGAGGTCTGTTCGTCCTCGGCGGGCCGGGGGTGCCCGGTGCGGACCTGGCGCTGCCCGCCGATGCCCTGCCCGACGCGGGCGCGGTCGTGATCTACATCGGCGATGCGGTCGACTATCCCGTCGGCTCACCGGTGACGACCTTCGGTCACTGGGAGGCCGTGATCTACGGTCCCGTCGACCCCGGCCTGGCCGTGCTCAACTCGGGCACGCCACCGCTGGAGGACGCACTCGGAGACGGTGAAGGGCCCTCGAACCAACGCACTCCCAACGGCGCGGACAGCCTCGGCGCGCTGTACCTCTTCGCCCAGGGCCCGCCGACGCCCGGCCGACCGAACGTTCCCCTGCACCACACCGAACCGTTCTGCAGCGGCAGCGCGAACTCGGTGCACCCCGAAGGTGCGCGTCTGTTCCTGCTCGGCTCGGGCAGCGTCGTCGCGAACGACTCGGTCATCCTCGTCGACCGCGTGCCTGACCAACTCGGCTACCTCGTGGCGGGTTCCAATCCCACTGCGCTGACGCCGATGGGGGACGGGCAGCTGTGCCTGGGATGGCCCAACGGGAAGCTGATGCCCGTCGTCGCGCAGAACAATGTCGTGCGCGTTCCCCTCGACCTCGAGGCCCTGCTCTACGTCTCCGGCGCGAACAGCCTCTGGTTCCAGTTCGTGTACCGGGACACGCAGGGGCAGTTCCTCAACGTGTCCGAGGGGCTACGCGTCGTGTTCACCCCGTAGCCCATCCGGCTGCGGTGTGATCTCCCCATCAGAAGGGCGGGTGGGGGACGCGGATGGCTGCCGGGCCTCAGGAGGGTCGCTCGACCGGACCGTCCCAGCTGCCGAAGCCGCCGGTCAGGTTCATGAGCTGGTAGGGCCCGTCGGACAGGTGCTCGCAAACCGAGGCCGATCGACCACCCCCGGCGCAGTAGACGAGCAGCGGCTTGTCGGTCGGGAGCTCGTGCTTGCGGTCGTCGATGTCGTCCATCGGCAGGAGCTGCGCGCCGGGGATGATGCCCATCGACGTCTCCTGGGGCGTGCGCACGTCGAGCAGCGCGACCTTGCCCTGCGCGATCAGCTCCTTGGCCTCGTTCAGGTCGACGTCCTTCCACAGGATGTCGTCGCGCACCATCTGCCCATCCAGGTCCTCACCGTCCGCGAGTCGCGCGACCAGGCTGCGCAGGCGCTTGACCTCGTAGGTGAGGGTCTGCTCGGCGTTCGAAGCGTAGCGGCGCGCGTCGGTCGACGCGCTCTCGGCGGCGTCGGCGGCCGAGGCGGCCTTGAGGCGGGCCAGGAGGGCGAGGAGCAGGGCTAAGTTGGCAAGGATGAGAGCTGTGAGCGCCATGGGCCGCAAGGCTAACCCGGCGGAGGGTCGTTGTGGGGCTGCCGGTCTACGCACATCGCCCCTCGGCGACCCCCCCTAGGGACAGGCGCGCTCTACGCCACAGATCACGATCCTCTCGGGTGGAGGAAACCGGATGAGCACTGAGGCACAGGAACCAGGCGCAGAGGAGGGGCCCGAGGCCGTCAATCGGCGTCAGGCCTTCACCAAGGTCAGCCGCTGGGCGATGACCGCGGGGCTGGTCGCGGGCTACGGCTCGGCCGGCGTCCTCGCGGGGCGCTACCTCTACCCGACCAAGGGTCGGGAGCTGCGCTGGGTGTTCGTCTGCACCCTCGGACGGCTGTCCCCGGGGGAGTCCCTGGTCTACGTCACCCCGATCGGTGAGCGCATCGCCGTCGCCCGGCAGGGAGCCGGCGACACGGCCGACAACTTCGTCGCCCTCTCCAGCACCTGCCCCCACCTCGGTTGCCAGGTCCACTGGCAGCCGCAGGAGAAGCCGCCGCGCTTCTTCTGCCCCTGCCACAACGGCGTCTTCGACGCGGCTGGCAAGGCTACCGAGGGGCCGCCCGCCGACGCGGGCACCGACCTGTCGCGCTTCCCCCTCGAGATCCGCGGGACGATGCTGTTCCTGCAGGTCCCGATCGAGGGTCTCGAGGCAGAGGTCGCCCAGGCCGAGGGACGCGTCGAGCAGCCCGGCGAGCCGACCGGACCCGGGCATGACCCCTGCCTCGACGCGCGGCAGCGTGAACCGGAGCAGCCGTCGTGAGCGCCCTCACCCGCTGGCTGGGAGAGCGCATCCCGGTCACCGGGGATCAGCTCAAGGAGATCACGAACGAGCCGGTCCCCGGACACCTGAAGCGCTGGTGGTTCTGCCTCGGTGGGACCCCCGCGTACCTGTTCCTCGTGCAGATCGTGACGGGGATCCTCCTGGCCTTCTACTACGAGTCGTCGCCGCGTACCGCGTACGGCTCGATCCAGCACATCACCGAGCAGGTCAACTACGGCTGGTTCATCCGCGGCGTCCACAAGTGGGCTGCCACGTTGATGATCGCCGCCGTGATCCTGCACCAGATGCGGGTTTACTTCACCGGGGGCTATCGCAAGCCCCGCGAGCTGAACTGGATGGTCGGGATGTGCCTGCTGCTGTGCACCCTGTTCCTGGGGTTCACGGGCTACAGCCTGGTCTACGAGCAGCTCTCGTACTGGGGCGCGACCGTCGGCGCGAACATCATGGACAGCGTGCCGGTGGTCGGCGCGCCGATGAAGCGCCTCCTGCTCGCCGGCGACGTCTACAACGAGCAGACCCTGCCGCGCTTCTTCATCCTCCACGCGGCGGTGCTGCCGGTCGTGACCACGGGCCTGATCGGGCTGCACCTGACGATGATCCGGCTGCAGGGGGTGACCGAGCTCTCGGATCACAAGCCCAACTCCAAGGACTCGCAGACCTTCAACTTCTTCCCCGATCACCTCTACCTCGAGCTGATCCTCGGCCTGATCCTCACCGTCCTGCTGGTGACCCTGGCGACCCTGCTGCCCGTCCACATGGGCCCGGCCGCCAACCCGCTCGAGACGCCCGAGGTCATCAAGCCCGAGTGGTTCTTCTACGTCGCCTTCCGCTGGCTCAAGCTCTTCTCCGGGCAGCTGGCGGTGCTCTCGATGGGTCTGATCGTCTTCTCGATGTTCGTCTGGCCCTTCATCGACGCCTGGATCCGACGCCGCCGCCCCAGCAGCGAGCTGAGCGTCTGGATCGGGGTCGTCGCCGTTCTCTCCATCCTCGCCCTGACGATCTGGGAAGCCTCCGTCGCCCACTGATCCCCGCACGATGAGCCTCAACGTCAAGCAGTTCCTGATCGCCACCCTCTCCCTGCTCTTCGTCGCCTCCCTGGTGTTCGTGCAGTACGAGGAGGTCACCCGCCGCCGGCAGGAGGCCGGCCTCGACAAGGCCCACGCGATCGTCCCCGAGACCTCGCGCCGTTGCGTCGAGTGTCACGGCCAGACCGAGCCGGGGATCGTCGACCACTGGGAGGGCAGCACGCACGCCGAGAAGGGCGTCGGCTGCTACGACTGCCACGCGGCGAAGGCGTCGGACCCCGACGCCTTCGAGCACGAGGGCTTCACGATCGCCACCATCGTGACGCCCCTCGACTGCGCCCAGTGCCACCCGCAGGTCTACGCGGAGTTCAAGGCCAGCCACCACGCGAAGGCCGGGGACATCCTGGACTCCCTGGACAATCGCCTGGCGAAGGTGGTCGAGGGGGCAGCCTTGCCCTTCGCGCCCCACTCGCCGCTGTCGACCATGGGGGCCACGGAGGTCAACGGCCTCGCCAGCCTGACCGTCGGCTGCCTGCAGTGCCACGGGAGCAAGGTCGCGCTGCGCGGCAACGACGATTCGCTGATCACCGTGGATGACCTCGCGCCCGACGCGAGCGGTCGGCCGACGAACCTGGACGCGGTGGGGAACATCGCTCGTGATGCGTTCGGCAAGCCGATCGTCGATCCGTCCACCTGGCCGAACACGGGTATCGGACGCATCAACCTGGACGGCTCCTTGGGCTCCTGCTCGGCGTGCCACAGCCGCCACGACTTCTCCCCGCGCCGCGCGCGGCAGCCCGAGAACTGCGGCAAGTGCCACCTCGGCCCGGACCACCCGCAGAAGGAGATCTACGAGGAGTCCAAGCACGGCGTCGCCTATCGCGACCTGAAGGACCACATGAACCTCGACGCCAAGGACTGGGTCCTCGGCGAGGACTACACCCAGGCGCCGACCTGCGCGACCTGCCACATGTCCGGCCATGCCGGGAACGAAGGCAGGATCACCCACGATCCCGGCAAGCGCATCTCCTGGACGAACCGTCCGCCCGTCAGCCTGTTGATGGACACGAACGAGCACCACGAGGTCATCGAGGAGACCGATCCGGTGATCCGCCGGGGCCTGATCGACGACTCCTGGCAGGACAAGCGCGCGCGCATGAAGGCGGTCTGCTCGAACTGCCACACCGACGCCTACGTCAACAACTTCTACACCCAGTACGACGACTTCGTCGTCCTCTACAACGAGAAGTACGGCAAGCCCGGGACCCAGATCATGGCCGCCCTGCTCGAGAACGGGCTGCGCACCAAGCCGGAGTTCGACGAGGAGGTCGAGTGGACCTGGTTCTACCTGTGGCACCACGAGGGACGGCGCGCCCGCCACGGGGCGGCGATGATGGCCCCCGACTACGCCCACTGGCACGGCATGTTCGAGGTCGCCGAGCGCTGGTACCTCGAGTTCATCCCGCAGGTGCGTGAGATGTGCGAGCACGGCCGCGAGGAAGGCAAGGCCGAGGCGGCCGACAAGGTGCTCGAGCTGGTGGACGACATCATGTCGCGGCCCGAGCACGAGTGGAAAGGCGAGGGGCGCTGATGACCGACCTTCATCGTCGTGCGTTCCTGCGCCGGGCAGGCCTCGGCGGCGCAGGCCTGGTCGCGCTCTCCGAACGGGACGTCGCTGCGGCCGAGAAGCTGGCCGCGGAGGGCAAGCTCGAGGCCCCCGAGGGGCTGACCTGGGGCAAGGCGCCCTGTCGCTTCTGCGGCACGGGCTGCGGCGTGGAGGTGGGCGTCGAGGGCGGGAAGGTGCGCGCCGTACGCGGCGACGTGCAGAGCCCGGTCAACCAGGGGCTGCTCTGCGTCAAGGGCTACCACCTGCCCGGCTTCCTCTACGGCGCCGACCGGCTGACCAAGCCCCAGCGTCGACACCCGGACGGGCGCCTGGAGGAGATCTCCTGGGACGCCGCCCTCGACCTGATCGCCGAGCGCTTCTCCGCGGTGCTCGAGGAGTCGGGCCCGGAAGCGGTGGGCATGTACGGCAGCGGCCAGTGGGGCGTCCATGACGGCTACGCCGCCCTCAAGTGGGTCAAGGCAGGCCTGCGCAGCAACAACCTCGATCCCAACGCGCGCCTGTGCATGGCGAGCGCGGTGATGGGTTTCGTCACCCAGTTCCAGAGTGACGAGCCCATGGGCTGCTACGACGACTTCGAGGCCGGGGACGACTTCGTGCTCTGGGGCAACAACATGGCGGAGATGCACCCGGTGCTCTTCAGCCGCATCCTCGAGCGCAAGCGTGAGCATCCCTCGGCACGCATCATCGACATCTGCACCCGCCGCACGCCGACCTCGGACTACGCGGACCAGGTCGTGATGATCGAGCCGGGGTCGGACCTCGCCCTCGCCAACGGCATCCTGCACCTGCTCGTGACCGAGGGTGGCGGGGACCGCGAGTTCATGGACGAGAACGTCGTCTTCCGCCGCGGGAACGAGGACCTCGAGGAGATCGGCTACGGCGCATTCGGCGAACAGGCCGAGCGCTACACGTTCCAGGACAACGCCAGCGAGGCCACCTACGACGACCTCGTCACCTTCCTCGCGGACTACACGCCCGCGGCGGTGGCGAAGACCTGCGGGATACCGGAGACGCAGGTGCGTTCCCTGCACCGGCTCTACGCGGACCGCGGCCGGGGTACGGTCAGCCTGTGGTGCATGGGCGTGAATCAGCACACGCGCGGCACATGGATGAACAACCTGCTCAACGACCTGCACCTGGTCACCGGCAAGATCAGCCGTCCGGGCAACAACCCGTTCAGCCTCACCGGACAGCCGTCGGCCTGCGGCACGGCGCGGGAGGTCGGCACCCTCTCCAACCGGCTGCCCGCGGACCGGGTGGTCATGAACGCGGAGCACCGCCGCGAGACCGAGGAGATCTGGGGCCTCGAGCCCGGCACGATCCCCGCCAAGCCCGGCCACCACGCGGTCGACCTCTTCCGCGCCCTCACCCGCGGCGACGTGAAGGCCATGTGGATCCAGGTCACGAACCCCTGGGTCAGCATGCCGAACCTCCACCGCTTCGAGCGCAAGCCGGGGGACGGCCGCTTCATCGTCGTCTCGGACATCTACCCGACTCCGACGACCGACGTCGCCGACCTGATCCTGCCCTCGGCCGCGTGGGTCGAGCGCGAGGGTGTCTTCGGCAACTCCGAGCGCCGCACCCAGCAGTGGGAGCAGCTCGTCGCGCCCCCGGGTGAGGCCCGCGAGGACGCCTGGCAGATCATCGAGGTCGCCAAGCGCATGGGGATGGGGCACCTGTTCCCCTGGGAGGGCGACTGGCACGAGCCGATGTACGAGGAGTACCGGCGCTTCACCCTCGGGATCGGCAAGGACCTGGCCAGCTACGAGCAGCTGCGTTCCTCGCGCGGAATGCGCTGGCCCGTGGTCGACGGCAAGGAGACGCGCTACCGCTACGCGGCCGGAGAGGACCCCTACGTCACGAAGAAGGCGGGCGTGCACTTCTACAAGGCCAAGGGTTACGGCCAGCGCGCTGCGGTCTGGTTGCGTCCCTACCACCCGCCGGCCGAGGTGCCGGACGAAGGCTACCCCTTCTGGCTCTGCACAGGCCGTGTCCTCGAGCACTGGCACACCGGCTCGATGACCCGGCGCGTCAAGCAGCTGCACCAGGCGGTGCCCGAGGCCTACGTCGAGCTGAACCGCGCCGACGCGATCGAGCTGGGCGTGCAGGACGGCGGGCGTGTGCGCCTCGTGAGTCGGCGCGGCTCGGTGGAGCTGACAGCCCACATCGATCGCCGCGGCAAGCCGCCGCGCGGCTCCGTGTTCGTGCCCTTCTTCGACGAGAACCTGCGCATCAACGAGCTCACCCTCGACGCGATGGACAACATCAGCAAGGAACCCGACTACAAGAAGTGCGCGGTG
>JAQBVH010000081.1 GCA_027623615.1 Planctomycetota bacterium
CGTGCTGAACGACGAGGTCGGCCGCGCGTCCGAGGGAGGGGTTGGCGGACAGGCCGCTGAAGCCGTCCGAGGCGCCGCACTTGACGCCGAGGACCAGCTCGTCGAGCCCGACCTCGGTGCGCTGGGCCTGGTTGACCTGCGCGAACATGGCCTCGACGACCTCGATGCCCTTCGCGATCGCGTTCTTCGTGCCGCCGGACTCCTGCACGCCCATCCAGTGCACGGGCTTCTCCCAGGAGAGCCCGCCCTCGGTCTTGAGGTAGCGGCCGAGGGCCGAGAGGTTCGTCTTCTCGCACCCGAGCTCGATGAAGATCACGCCGCCGACGTTGGGATGGTCGGCGTAGTTGGCGAGGGTCCGGAAGAGCACGTCGAGGTTCGTGCTGTCGTTGGTGCCGCAGCCCTTGTTGTGCGGCAGCGACACGACGCCGTCGACGTTCGGGTACTTGCGCCGGTCGAGCTTCATCAGCTCGCAGATCATCGCGATCTGCAGGGCCTCGTGGCTCGAGCACATGCTCGTTGGGACGATCAGGATCCAGTTGCGCGTGCCGACGCGTCCGTCGGGGCGGCGGTAACCCATGAAGGTCCCGCGCTCCGCGTCGATCACGTACTCGGGCGCCGGGTTGGCGAGATCCTCGGGCACCTCACGCACGACCGGCACCTCGTTCGACATGTTGTCGTGGGTGACGGGGTCGCCGACGGCGATGCCCTGGGAGGTGCCGATCGGGGAGCCGTACTGGAGGACGAGCTCGCCTGCGGGGACGGCGCGGGTCGCGAAGCGATGACCGGGGGTGACCTGACCGTTGATCGTGATCGTCTCGCCACCTCCGAGCTCGACGAGATCGCCAGGGGTCAGGGTCGACTTCACGACGGCGACGTTGTCGCCGGGCGAGACAAGGACGGCCACGGCGGCCAGGGGTCGGGAGGTGCTCATCTAGGCGTCGAGGTCGCGGGTGTCGAGGCGACCGTCCTCGTGCAGCTGGTGGAAGCGCTCCATCGTGTCGGCGATGCCGTGCTCGAGGGAGGTGTGCGGAAGGTCGGGGACTGCGCTCGTCAGCGCGGAGCCGTCGAGGGCAGGCGGGATCGGCAGCTCGGGTCCGTTCGCGTTCTGCGCGCCCTTGGCCAGCGGGTGCGCCCGGATCACCTCGAGGATGCGCGCGACCGGCACCGAGTCGCCGTGCAGGTTGTAGACGTGCGCGCCCTCGGGTCCACGCTCGGCGCAGGCGAGGAAGGCCGCGGCGGTGTCGGCCACGTAGTTGAAGTCGGTCGCGCCGCCGAAGGGGATCGTGTAGTCGCGCCCGAGCACCGCAGCCTTCATCGCGACGGTCGGTCCGCTGGTCAGCCCCTGGTCGCGGCCGACGCCGTACACCGTCAGGGGCCGCAGCCCGATGCTCGAGATGCCGTTGTCCTGCCAGTAGATGCGCGCGTTGCCCTCGTTCGCGCGCTTGAAGACGCCGTAGTGGGTCGTCGCCTCGGCCGGCGCGTGCTCGTTGGGCGGCGCCTCGCCCTCGGGCGGTCCATAGACCGCCGCGGAGCTGGCGTAGACGACGCGCTCGAGGCCCAGCTCGCGCGCGGCCTCGAACACATGCAGTGTCCCCAGGACATTGACCCGCGCTCCGAGCGCCGGGTCGGCCTTGCAGAAGGGCACCTGCAGGCCCGCGAGGTGCACGACGCGTGTGGCTGCGTGGGCTCCCAGCGCGTCGGTCACGGCGGTGGCGTCGGTGATGTCACCGCGCATGAAGCGGACGCGCGCGAGGGCTTCCTGGTCCAGCAGATCCCGCAGGCGGCGCGTGTCCTCACCGAGGTCGAACACGACCGGCGTGTCGCCGCGGTCGAGGACCTGCTTGGTGACCCATGCGCCGATGCACCCCAGGGCGCCGGTAAGGAACCAGGTCTGCGTCATGGGGGAGAGTGTAACCGAGGCGTGAGCATGCCCGAGCTGCTGCGCAGACGCGCGCATGGGCGTGGTGTGGGTTAGGGTGGGCGGCCATGCTGCGTGCCACCCTCTTCGCCCTCTCTCTCTGTCTCCCGTCGCTGGCTCGCGCTCAGGAGGTGGGCGACCCGGCTCCCGACCTGAAGGCTGACCACTGGTACAACTGGATCGGTGACGGCCCCACGATCGAGGGCCTGCGCGGCCGCACGATCCTGCTGCACTTCTTCCTGGTCAAGGAGCCGGAGAAGAACGCGTTCCTGGCCCTGTGCAAGTTCCACGAGGAGTACGCGGACAAGGGCCTGGTCATCCTGGCTGTCGGCGCGGAGGCCAAGGGCGTCGTGGGCCGCCTGCTCGACGACTACCCGCTGCCCTTCCCGGTCGGTGCAGGCAGCGGCGCCAAGGAGGCCTTCGGCATCAAGGGCGAGCGCGGTCAGGTCTTGATCGACCCGAGCGGCAACATCTTCTTCAAGGCCGACCTCGCCAACGGCGTCTGGAACGGCAAGTTGATGGGGGCCCTCAAGGGCAGCAAGCGCCTCGGCGAGCACGGCACCCTCGCTTACCGCCCGCAGGTCGAATACTCGAAGCGCTGGCGCTCGACCCTCGACGACCTCGCCGCCGGCGAGCTGTCCAGCGCGCTCAAGAAGATCGAGAACATCACCGAGAACGAGAAATCGGACGAGGGGGACGTCCTCGAGGGCACGGACCTGCGCGCCGAGGTTCAGGCGCACGTGATCCACTTGAGGAGCCAGATCGAGGCCGAGCTCGAGCGCGGCGAAGCGCGCCTGGCGCAGGACGCCCTCGACGTTCTGGCCAAGGACCTCAAGCGTCACCCCTTCGGCGAGGAGCCGCTCGCGCGCCTCGCCGAGCTCGAGGGGGACGGCGACCACCAGAAGGAGCTCGAGGCTAGCGACGAGTACGAGAACCTCATCAGCAACTTCTGGGTGCGCGGCTTCACGAAGAACAAGGCCAAGTTCGAGGACCTAATCGACACCTACGCCGGCACGCACTCCGCCGCGAAGGCCGAGGACTGGATGACGCTGATCCTGACGCGGAAGTTCTGAGGGAGGCCGCAGGCCTCCCTCACCCTCCCGCTGAGCGCGACACGGTTGTCGACCTCCGGGGGGGGGCACCCTACCCCCGGCACCCTACCCCCATCCGACTCCGTACCGAGGTCGACAGTCAGCGGCGCCCGCTACCGGTCGCCGCCGCGGCGGCCCGAGGCACCCCTCCGCCGCGCCATCGCCGCCAGCTCCTCGCCCTCCAGGAACCCGCTCTTGTCCGCGTCCATGCGCTCGAACATCGCTCGGGCGCGTTCCGGGAGCTCCGCGCGGGAGACCTTGCCGTCGCCGTCGGCATCCAGGCGCTGCAGCATCTCACGCGTGCCTGATTCACCCGCCGGTTCCCGGCCTTGAGGCTCCGGCGCCTGCCCCAGCTCCTCGGCCGACACCTCGCCGTCTCCGTTCTTGTCGAGCGCCTTCAGGCGCTCCGGAGCCTTGGCGATCTCCTCGGCCGAGAGCTTGCCGTCTCCGTTCGCGTCGAGCGCTTCCATGAGCGAGCTCTTGGGCCGGCGCGGGTTGGCGAGCTCCTCCACGATCGCCGCCTCGAGCTCATCGGGCTTGAACCCGCGTGGCCCCGTCTCTCCGGCGTAGGCGATCACGCCGCTCTTCGCGACGAGGTACAGGCGATCCGGCCAGGCGCCGTAGGCCGCGTTGACCGAATCCTGCATGTCGTCGAGCAGCGCCGGGATCGGGATGCCCAGGTCGTCCACGCAGCGCACGCACACCTCCGCGCGTTCCGAGGCGTTGGTCGGGTCCTCGATGCCCTCGAAGCTGGAGGGGGCCATCGAGTCGAGGGCGTGCGCCTCCTTGATGTAGACCATCAGGAACTCGACCCGGTCTCCGTACTCCTCGTAGAGCTGCGTCAGCCGACCGGCTGACGAACGGAAGGGAGGTCATGTGTAGCTGCCGAAGACGAGCGCGACCGGCTTCTCGCCCACGAAGCTCGAGAGCTTGATCTTGCGCTGCCCGTCCTTGGCGAGGGCCAGCTCGAAGTCCGGCGCCGGACTGCCCGCGACTGGCGTGCCCTCGCGGGAGGGGCGACCCTCGAGCTCGCTCGCATCCAGGGTCCCGTCTCCGTTCTGGTCGACCAGCGTGAAGACGATCTCGAGGTCGGAGAGCTCGAGCCTGCCGTCACGGTCCCGGTCGAGGCTTCCACTGCGGCCGCGGCGACGTCCGCCCTCGCTCTCCGAGTCCGAGAGGCCGTGGACCACGCCGGCGGAGACCTCGAGGCTGTTCAACCAGGCCCGCCACTCGGTGCCCGTGACCTTGCCGTCCTTGTCGGCGTCGGCTGGAAGCAGGGATTCCCCGAGCAGCATGCGGCCGAAGTCCATCCCGCCCAAGCCGGCGAAGTCGTCCTCGGTCAGGACTCCGTCCGCGTTCGCGTCGTAGGCCGCGAACTTGGCCTTGCCGCGGGGGTACTCGGCTGCCGTGATCGTGCCGTCCTTGTCCTTGTCGTAGCGCTCTGCGAGCACCGGCCAGGCGTCGGAGGTCTCTCGGCTGCGCTGTGCGGCCAGGGGGCCGACGCAGAGCAGGCTCACCGTAAGCGTGAGGGTGGTGCGCATGGTTCAGTCCTTCAATCCGTACGCCCGGACGGCGGTTCCGCCCCAGAGCGCGCTCTTCTCGTCGTCCGTGAGGTCTGCGAAGTAGTCGGCCACGATGGCCTGCATCGGCCCGTACTCGCCCGACAGCCGGCAAACGGGCCAGTCGCTGCCGAACATCAATCGCTCGGGCCCGAAGGCCTCGAGCACCACGTCCAGGTAGGGGTGGAAGTCCTGGGGCCTCCAGTCGTTCCAGCGGGCCTCGGTGATCATCCCCGAGACCTTGCAGGTGAGATTCGCGCGCGTGCCCAGCTCGCGCATCTGCGTCGTCCAGGGCTCTAGCTCACCGCGACCGATGGTGGGCTTGGCGATGTGGTCGAGGACCATCGGCTGCTCTGGGAAGCGCGCCGTGAACTCCAGCGCTGCAGGGAGCTGCTGCGGATAGATCAGGACGTCGTAGACGAGACCACGCGCCGCGAGCTGCGCGACCCCTGCGCAGAAGTCCTCGCGCAGGAGGAAGCGCTCGTCCGGTTCGTCCTGCACGACGTGGCGCACACCCACCAGCTTGTCGTGGGCGCACAGCTCGTCGAGCTGCCCACCAAGCTCCGGTGAGCGCAGGTCGACCCAACCGACGACGCCCTTGAGGAACCCAAACTTCTCGGTCAACCCGAGCATCCAGCGCGTCTCGTCCAGATCCTGGCGCGCCTGCACGACCACGGACCCATCGAGGCCATGCTCGTCGAGGTGTGGCTTCAGCTCCTCGGGCCCGTAGTCGGTCGCGAGGACCTGCATGTCCTCGGTGATCCAGCCGTAGCGCTCGGGGTCGTAGTCCCAGAAGTGTTGGTGCGCGTCGATTCGCATGACCCGGTCATCATAGGAGAGTGCGCCACGGGTGCAGACTCCGAGCCGGCGCACCGTCAGGTGCGGCGCCAACAACACCCACGCCTCCGCAGGAGGCGTAGGCGGCCCCAGCGGGGTCGCCTAGCTGCTACTTGCCGATCAGGGCGATGACTTCCCGCGCCATGAGCGCGCGCGTGAAGTGGGCCCCCACACTCGTGCCCCGGCCGAGCCTCAGGGGCGTGAGGGGCAGCACCTGCAGCGCCTCGGGGAGCCTGTCGCGCCTGGCGCTGCCGCGTTCGCGGAAGCCGCGGCCGGCGTCATCACCTTGGTTCACGGCGAACACATCCGCGTTCCAGGCCGAGGTCGGCACGCTGAGCGGGGCGAGGGGCGTGCCGCTCACGGCACCCGCGCCGGTGGCGGCGATCGCGAGCACGGCGAACTCTGCGTCGTCCCCCGCCGCGTCGACCGTCAGCTCGAGGTCGAACTCGAGCGCGATCAGCTGACGCGTCTCGTCCGCTTCGAGGGGCTGCCACCACATCTTGCGCCCATCCCAGCGCTTGCCGGCCCGCGCGTCGACCAGGGACCAGTCCTCGCCGATCGGTTGGGCCTCCGCGCCACGGCCTTGCCCGTTCGAGTCGCGCAGGTCCCAGGTGCTCTCCTGTTCGAACCCGTCGGCGTACACCAGGCGCACGACGCCGCTGGCGGGGAAGGAGTCCTCGGGGTGCGGCTGGAAGCCGACTCCCGTCGTCACGATCCCGAGCCGCAGCGCTTCACCGAAGGGGAGCTCGAGGCGCCCCCGTGCGCCGACCGCCACCACCAACGCGTTGTCCCCGTCCGGCGCGGCGAGCTGGAAGCGGCTGCCGTTCGCCAGGAGCAGCTCCCGCGCGCGGTCACCCTCGAAGAGGAACTTCTCGTCCCGCCCCGACGACTCCTCGGCGATCCAGCTCCACCCGCGGTCCGCCGTGTCGCCGCCGTCGAGGACGCGCCCGTCGACCATCCAGCGCACGATGCCGGGTCCGCCGTCGAGGAGCACCGCGACCTGGTGCGCTGCGCCGGGAGCCAGCGCATCCGGTTGGCTGCGGATCACGCGGGTCCCACCTTCTCCGTGGAGCTCGAGCACGAGCTCCAGCTCCTCGCCCAAGCGCAGCGTGAGTCCGCGCCCCCCCACGGTCGCGTCGGCGATCATCATCGGCAACCGGCCGTCGCCGGGCGGCTCGACCAGACCCACGAAGCTCCAGCTCGTCGGAGGCAGCTTGGGAGGCATCACTCGCCCGCCCGCCTTGCCGGAGCCGATCCAGCCGCGCGTCCCCTGCAAGTCCGCGGGCAGGCCGTCGAACAGCGCCTGCAGGAAGCCCGGCGCGATCCGATGGCAGCGCGCGGCGTGCTTCTCGGTGGCCAGCACGAATGCGGCGTCCCCGTCGAGGATCAGGTCCGGGTAGCTGATGCGCACCTGCGGATCCCGGTCGTAGAGCAGGATCTCCGCCGGCCCGAAGCGTAGGGAGCCGTCGCGCCAGACTCCGCCGCGCACCCAGGCTGGGTTGCGGGTCCCGGGCGCCCAATCGGTCGCGCCGTTCTCGTGGCACCAGAGCAGGTAGCGATTGCCACCGAGGTGCCACAGCCGCGGACACGCGCGTGGGTGACGGATCGGCACGCCGTGTTCGTCCTCGAGAGGGCGCGGCGTCGACCAGGTCCGCGCGCCGTCACTCGAGGTCGCGAGCAGCATGTGCCCTGCGACCGTGCGCAGGACCGTCGCCAGCGAACCGTCCGGCAGGATGGCGAGGTCCGGCTCGGAGTTGATGGGCCCCGCGCCGCGAACGCCGACGTCCCCGTCGGGTCGCAGCGTCCAGCTCGCGCTCGCGGGGTCGACGATGGTGAGCAGGTCGTCCGAGCGCAGGAACCAGGCCTCGGTCTCGTCGACCAGGTACTTGCCGATCTTCGTGAAGGGCAGCAGCACCGCACCAGCTTGGACCTGCGCCTGGCTCACGCCCCACTGCATGCGCACCTTGCCGCCGAAGTCGTTCTCCCGGTCGATCTTCGTGGTCCGCAGCGGAAGCGGATGCCGCTCGGACCAGGTGCGGCCGTCGTCGTCCGACCAGCGCATCACGATCGAACCCAGTAGGTCCGCGCGCCGATCGGTGATGTCCGTGTCGTTGTAGATGTAGAAGACGAACACCCGGCCCGAGGGCGCGACCAGGGGCTGGGCCCAGGAGGCCTCGGGGCCGTGCGCCGGCTCGATGGAGGCGGGTGCGGACCAGGTCCTGCCCTGGTCCTCGCTCCGCAGGCTGACCACGTGCTGGCCGCGGGTTCCCTCGACGCCCCGGCCCGTGGTCAGGACGACGAGCCAGCTTCCGTCCGCGAGCGTGCGCGCCAGGGGCTGGTCGGCGTAGCCGCTGTCGACCAGCACCGTTCCCTGCTGCAGGTCGCGCCAGTCCCCGTCCTGACCAGCGTGGCCCGTCGACGTGAGCAGGGCCGCGAGGAGTAGTGGACGCATGCCCACAGGTTGTGCTCACGGCCCACCCAGCGCAACGCCCCGGCTACTTGCCCTTCTCGGTCGGCTTGGCGAGGGTCTCCAGGCGGGCGAGTTCGAGCTCGGCCAGGCGCAGCTCGCTCCGGGCGAGCTTGAGCTCGAGCTCGAGGGCGCGCTGCTCGCCGTAGGCGAAGCCGCTCTCCTCGAGCCGCCGGGTCACCTCGAGCTTCTCGGCCAACCCCTCGATCGCGAGCATGCGCTGACGCACCGCGCGGCGTGCCGTAGAGCGGCGCTGCAGCAGCGCGACCTCGTCGGCGTCGAGCTCACCCTTCACGAACTTGCTCCGGATGCCGAGCTGCTCCTCGATGGCCGTCAGGTCCCCGCGCACCATCTCGATGCGCGCCGTCTCGCCTGCCAGCTCCCGTCGGTTGATGATGCCCGACTCGGCCAGCTGGCGGCTGCGCGCGTAACGCTCGGCGATCTTGGCGAGGCGCACCTTGGCCAGCTCGATGCGCACCACGAGCCGCTTCGCGACGAGGTCGTCCTCGCCGACCAGGGGCGCGGAGAGCGCGGTGTTGGGCTCCACCCCGGTGACCTGCACCTCGCGCAGGTCGAACTCGATCAGGGAGAGGTCCATGCGCCGCGCGGCGACGCGCTCCTCGTCCTCGGACACCTCGCCCGAGCTGACGAGCCCGGTCTCGACGAGCTGCAGCGTGCGCGCCAGCGTGGTTTGAGCGTGCTCGACGCGCAGCTGCGCCATCTCGACCTCGATCTGGAGCTTCTCGATCAGGTGCCGCTTGCGCTCCTCGTCCTGGGCGTGCTCCGCGGCAATCACGGCCCCGGCGCCGCCGAGCACACAGAGCAGGACGAGCACCCCGGTCCGGATGGCGCGCACGGGCACGCTGGGGATCGGGCGCGCGAAGCGTCCCTGGCGCCGGGATGCGGTACGCAGTTGCCATTCGAGGCGCTCGACGAATTCGGGATCGGGATTGGTGGTCATGGCATCTCCAGTCGGCCCACGTGGGGGGCCAGGTGTCGCTTCAACAAGTTGCGGGCGCGGTGCAGTCGGCCCTCGACGGCGCGTTCGGAGAGGCCGAGTCGGTCGGCGAGCTGCGCGAGGCTCTCGCCCTCGAGGTGATGGGCTTCGACCAGCCGCGCCTGGCCCGCGCGTAGCCGCGCGAGGCCCCAGTGCAGGAGCGCAGCCGCGTCGGGCGTGTCCGGCGCGAAGTCCTCCCGGGCCAGGTCGAGCACCACGACCGAGCTCGCGGGCCGGACGCGACGGAAGTGATTGCGCAGGAGGTTCGCCGCGACGGTCGTCAACCAGGCGCGCGCATCCCTCGGGACGCCGCGTCGCCAGCTGCGCAGGGTGCGCAGCCAGACCTCCTGCACCACGTCCTCCGCCAGCTCCCGGTCACCGCCCACGCGCCGGGCGACCCAGCGGAAGAGCGGGCCGACCTCGTCGCGGTAGACGGTCAGGAGCGGGGGATCAGGCATGGCGGGGGGGGGGACCCACCAGGGTCGC
>JAQBVH010000082.1 GCA_027623615.1 Planctomycetota bacterium
TCCTGCTCCTCCCGCTCGCCGTCGGCTGCGCGTCGACGACCCAAGCGAGCCGGGGCCCCCGCGCGGCGCCGGTCCACGGCGAGTGGACGGAGATCGGCCGCTCGGTCGAGGATCGTCCGCTGCTGGCGCGCACCCTCGGCGCTGGCTCGGCGCGCGTGTACCTGGTCGCGGGGATCCACGGGGACGAGCGGCCGGCGATCGAGAACGCGGACCGACTCGAGGTGCTCGTCGCGACGAGCCTGCCCCAGGGCGTGACCGTGCGCCTGGTGCGCGACGTGAACCCGGACGGCAGCGCGGTCGGCTCGCGGGCGAACGCGCGCGGGGTGGACCTCAACCGCAACTGGCCCGCCAGGAACTTCACACCCCACGCCAGTCGCGGCCCCGCACCGCTGTCCGAGCCCGAGGCGGCGGCGATGCACGCGGACTTCCTGCGCTTCGACCCGACCCTGGTCATCGTGCTGCACGCAGCTCGCAGCGGTCCCTTCGTCAACTACGACGGACCGGCACGCGACCTCGCCCACACCTTCGCCAGCGCCGCGCGGGCCCACGACGAGCGTTGGCGCGTGGTCGCGGACATGGGCTACCCGACGCCGGGCTCCCTCGGCTCCTGGGTGGGGAACGACCTCGGCCTCCCGATCCTGACCGTCGAGCTGCAACGCGCCGAGTCCGCGGAGTCCCTCTGGCCCGGGCTGCGGGCGGGGATCGTCGCGGCGCTGGACTCCTCAGGCGCTTTTCGCGTCGAGTGACGCGGGCGCCCCCGTCGCGCAGCCCGGTCCGCGGGCGCGGACGTAGAGCACGAGGGCCACGGCCACCAGCGACAGGGCCAGCGCCAGGCCCCACCACACGCCGCGCAGGCCCATGTCGAGGCGGAAGGTCATCCACCAACCGATCGGGAGCGCCAGCACCCAGTAGCCGATCAGGTTGATGGCTGCGGCCGGCAAGGTCTGGCCCTGGCCGCGCAGGATCCCGCAGCCGACCACCTGGATGCCGTCGAAGATCTGGAACGCCGCGGCGATCGGGATGATGCTGGCGGCGAGGGCGATGACCTCGGGCAGCGAGCCCTCTGCGACGTCGCCGAAGAAGAGCGCAGGGATCGCGGTGCCGGTGGCCAGGAGCACGACGGCGGAGAGGCTCATCACCCCCGCGCCCATCACGAACGCCACCAAGGAGGCCGCGCGGGCGCGCTCGGGGCGGCCCTCACCGAGCAGGTTGCCAATGCGCGTGCAGGCCGCGGCGGAGATGCCCATCGGCACCATGAAGGCCATCGCGGCCAGGCTGAGCACCACGCTGTGCGCCGAAACCGCCTCGTCACCGAGGGTGCCGGCCATGAGGGTCGCGCAGCCGAAGGCCCAGACCTCGAGGGACATCTGCAGGGCGGTGGGGAGGCCGTAGCGCAGGACCTCGCGTAGTCCGGAGAGCTTCGCGGCAGCGCGCGACCAGGGGACCCACGCCCCCTCGGTCAGGTTACCGAAGCGCACGACCGCCACCAGGCCGAGCAGCATCACCACCCGCGTCGCACCCGTCGCGATTCCCGCGCCGCGCACGCCGAGCGCCGGGCAGCCGAGGTTGCCGAAGATCAGCGCCCAGTTGAAGAGCACGTTGGCCAGGTTGGCGACCACGACCACGGCCAGGATCGGCGCGAGCACACCGCGGCCCTGCAGGTACTGACGCAGGGCGATGAAGAGGAGGAACGGGGCGACCGAGAAGATCTGCGAGCGGGTGTAGGTCGCGCCGACGGCGACCGTGCCCTCGTCCTGGCCCGCGAGGCTCAGGAACTCCCCGCTGAAGGTCCACAGGAGCATGACGAGCACGCTGACCAGGCCTGCGATCACAAGGCCGCGCTGCAGGGCGAGGGCGCTGCGCCGGACGTCGCCCGCGCCGTGGGAATGGGTCACGATCGGGTCGATCCCGAACACCACGCCCATGGCGAACATCAGCGTGCCGTGCACCCAGGTGTTCGCGACGGCCGCCCCGGCCATCGCCTGGGCGTCGTTCAGACGACCGATCATCATCAGGTCGACCATGCCCATGGCCATCGTCCCCAGGTTGGCGAGGACGATCGGTACGGCCAGACGGCCCAGGGCAGTGGTTTCCCGGCGGATGGCGCTCATGGCGGCGCGTGACGATAGCGCTCCGCGGGGACGCTGGCCCCGCTCGCCTGGATTTCATGGCGGGGCTGGCGGGCGGCGCGTTGGTAGGCTGGACCAACGACGCTCCCCGGAGCGCCCACGCTCGACCATGCAGACGGACAAGCAACCCGCCTCCGCCCATCGGCTCTTCGCCTTCGCCGCGCTCGTGTTCCTCGGGACAGTGGTGGTGGCGCTGGGGACCCTGCGCGCAATCGGGTACGGACGCGAGGAGCCAGCTCCGGAGCCGCCGACCGAGGAGCAGGCGGTCGACCTGTACGAGCCTCGGGAGGTCGCGCCGCTCGCCGGCCTGACCGCGGGCGAGCTCCGGACGATCCAGCTCTTCCGCAAGGTGGCGCCGTCGGTCGTCCACGTCGACGCGGTCGGCTCCGGCGTCATGCTCGACCGGCGCGCGGACGATGTCATTCCCTCTGGGATCGGCTCCGGATTCGTCTGGACCAAGCGAGGTCACGTCGTCACGAACCTGCACGTCGTCGACCAGCGTGGCAGCGAGACGAGCGTGACCCTGGCGGACGGGAGCCGTTGGTCGGCCGAGTTGATCGGCCAGGATGTGCGCCACGACCTGGCGGTGCTCATGATCGCTGCTCCACCCGACCGCCTGCACCCGATCGAGCTCGGCACCTCCACGGGCCTCCTGATCGGTCAGGACGTCTTCGCGATCGGGAACCCCTTCGGCCTGGACCACACCTTGACGTCGGGGGTGATCGGCGGCCTGGACCGCCGCATCCGCGCGCACCTCGGCCAGGTCCTCGACGGGGTGATTCAGACCGACATGTCGATCAACCCCGGCAACTCCGGTGGACCGCTGCTCAACTCCGCCGGGCACTTGATCGGGATCAACACGGCGAACAGCGGCGAGTCCGCGGCCGGCTCGCGGGTCGGCTTCGCGGTCCCCGTGGACGTGATCAACCAGATCGTTCCCCGCATCCTCAAGGAACAGCTCGAAGACTGGCCCGAGCTCGGGATGGCGCTCATGGGCGACGGCCAGAGCATGCAGTTCATCACGCCCTCTGGCTGGCTCGAGAAGACCGGTCTGGAGTTCGGCGTCTTGATCGTCGAGGTTCGCGAGGGTGGCGCTGCGGCCGCCGCGGGCCTGGACGACTTCTCCGTCGAGGGAACGACCGTCCGCCTCGGCGACGTGATCGTCGGAGTCGACGGCATCTCCTTGACATCGCGCCAAGACCTCTCGACCTACCTGTCCCAGCGTGAGCCGGGGGACGTGATTCACCTCGACCTGAGACGCAAGGGCGAGCCCTTCGAGGTCGACCTCGAGTTTCGCGGCCGCTGACGACGATGGGGGGAGCTGGAGCTCTCCCATGATCCGACGTGCCCCCCTACTTGTCTGTCTCGTCGCTGCCCTGGCCGCCTGCGGTCCGCCCACCGAGAGCGTCAAGGTGCGCTACGACAAGGGCCAACCCCGCTACGAGGGCAAGGTCGCGCTCTTCGAGTCCGGGGTGCAGGCCTCGACCGGGACCTGGTTGTTCTGGTATCCGAACGGACAGCTCCAGGCGCGCGGCTCCTACCGGCGCGGCGGTCTGCCGGTCGCAGGAGACCTGACGCCGAGCGGGACGCACATCCCGGAAGCTGGGCGCCGCGGCACCTGGTCCGGCTGGCACGACAACGGCGGCCGCGCCTGGCAAGGAGCCTACGTCGACGGGCGCCGCGAGGGGCTCTGGATGTGGTGGTACGCCGACGGTGAGATGCAGGCCCGCGGCAGCTATCGAGGGGGTCTCGAAGAGGGACGCCACGTCACGTGGTACGCCGACGGCACGATCGCGAACGAGGGCTACTACTCCCTCGGCGAGAAGACGGGCGAGCACCTCGCCTACGACGACCGGGGCCGGGTGCTCGAATCCGGGCGCTGGACGGAGGGACAGCGCCAGGGCTCGCACCGACGCTGGGACAACGGCGCCGTCCTGCGCGAGGAGGCCTTCTGGGTCGACGGCGGGCTCTGCGGTCCGCGCAACCTGTGGGACGAGGAGGGTCGCATGTTCTGGACGGGCACCTACGCGAACGGCGTCCAGCATGGGGAGCACACCCTCTATCACGCCAACGGCAACCTGCGGCAGTTCGGCCTGTACGAGCGCGGCAAGCAGGCTGGCGTGCACGTCGCCTGGGACGCGCGCGGCAACAAGATCTGGGAGATGGAGTACGCGGACGGTGAGCCCACTGGCAAGCGCACCGCCTGGTATGCGGACGGCACCAAGCGCAGCGAGGGCGAGTTCGCCGCAGGACAGCCCGTCGGGCGCCATCGTCAGTGGAGCGACACCGGCCAGCTCATGGCCGAAGGCGACTACCGCGGCGGCGAGCAGCACGGGGAGTGGAGCTACTGGCGCTCCGGTGGCGAGCTCGACCCCGAGCGCAGCGGCGCCTACCTCGGCGGCGAGCGCCAGGAGTAAGCGCTACTCGAACCCGGGGGCGTCCTCGGGGACGCCGTAGAGCTGACGCAGGTGAGCGCTGTACTCCGCCAGGGAGGTCAGACCCACCGCCTCGCGACGCTCGTCGACGGAGTCGCGATCCTCGATCGGGGTTGCTGGCCCGAAGTGGAGCACCCCGCCGACCTGCTCGATCCGCCATTGGGTTCCGAAGCGCTGGGGCCGCCCTTCCGCGACGAGCACGCGGTCGGTCAGCAGGGCGTGGTTGCCCGCGGCGACCTCGCCCTCGTCGACCAACCGGTCCATCAGGTCGAGGGCGCGCCGTTGCAGGTCGGGGTCACGGTCCGCGTGCTGCACCAGGAGCCACGCGTCCTGCGCAGCCTCGGCGCCGACCTGGGAGATGCAGGGCCAGCGTCCCGCTTCGATCCACCTGCCCAGGAACGCGCGGCTGCGAGCGTCAGCCTCCTCGACCGCGAGCACCAGCTCGACCGGCGGGGCCTCATCCGCGTGCTCCCGACTCCATATCAGGTGCGCTGCGCGAGCGGCCTGGTCCTCGTCCGCCAACCGCGTCAGCTGCGTGAGCTCAGACTGGGTCACGTCGGCGCAGGGCCGTGACGCGCAGGCGGCGAGGAGGAGCAGCAGCGTGACTGAACACTTCATCAGCGGATCCTAGCGTCTCCTTCAATTCCCCAGGGCGCAGGCGTCGATGAGCGGTGTGCGCTGTTCGTGGGGAACGGCCACTTCGTGTCGAGGGGGGAACGGGACGTGATGCGATTGCTGGCAGGAAGTGTATTTGTACTGATGGCGACGGCGTGCCGCTCGGCGCCGATGGCCGATGGGGGCACGCTCGAGGTGACTGCCGTGGAGCGGGGCGTGGGCGAGACGCTGTCCGCGATCGCGGTGCTGCGTGAGGACATCGCTCGAGCGACGTTGTTCAAGCAGGCTCTCGAGCGGCCCGATTCGCCGGCGCTCGACTGGGTGGCGGCGGGTGCGAGGGGTCTGATCGCGTTCGGACTGCAGCGCCGCAACGAGCGCTTGCAGGGCTCGGCCCAGGGCGAGAGCCAGCTCGTGAAGGCCAGCTTGACGGCAGACCTGGACCCTGCCCTGCGCGTGTTCCTCGCGGAGACGGTCCGATGAGGCGCTGCCTGCTGGCAGCGCTCGTCTGCATGGGCTGCGTGTCGCCCGCAGCGAAGCTCGAGTCCGTGACGCCTGCCGCGCCGACGCTGAACGCGCGCATCGGTGTGCCGGTGGGGGAGCGCGAGGACCTGGAGGCGCTCGCCGTGCGCCTCGACCTGCTCCGCTCCGTACGCGCGGACCTCCAGGCGAAGGTGCGCGATGACTCCCACGCCGCGGAGCGCACGTGGAACGTGCGCCTCCAGAGCTTCGACGAGCACGTGCTCGAGTTCCTGGAGGTTCATCCGACCCTGCACCCGGACTCGCTGCAGAAGCTCGAGCAGAGAGTGCTCGATCCCCTCGAAGCCCTGCGCCAAGCCCCTGGGCTCGACAGGTCGCACCGACCGCTGCGCGACTGAAGGGCTCGAGGCGGGAGCTGGGGTATCCCGGACTCCATCGGTAACGGTGACCGGGACCCGCTCCCCACCTCCGCTCCAGTTCGACATGTCGAGGTAGTACTTCCTGGTCTCGGGCGGGGAGACGCAGCGCCCCGGCGGCTCCCCGCTCCCCAGGGTGTCCTGCTCCCGCTGCGCACCGTGCTCTCCGAGGAGGAGCTGCAGGTGAGCCGCGGTGATTGGTCGGCGATCTGGGGCCTGCCCGGGCCGCGCCGGCGGACCCGTTCCCTGGCGCCCCGAACGCCGAATCTCATCGGCGGACGCATGGAGGTCGTAACGCTGGCCGTCCGACATCGCTATTCGAGGAAAGGTGGTTCCCGGATCTCCTGGCCCGGGCGACCATGGTCGCTCCGCCTATTCTCTCACTCCCTTCCCAC
The DNA here is from genome assembly GCA_027623615.1 of Planctomycetota bacterium. GTDB lineage: Bacteria > Planctomycetota > UBA1135 > UBA1135 > JALWOP01. Next base: position 6,468 of record JAQBVH010000082.1, read on the forward strand.
GATTCCATGCGCACATTCTCGTCCCTCGCGGTGGCCCTCGCTCTGGCCACCGGCGCGAACGCTCAGACGGTCAAGTGGTGCTTCCAGGCCACTGGCGCCGAAGAGGTCCCGCCCGTCAACACGAACGCCACCGCTGACGCGGTCGTGACCCTCGACCAGGCCACCAACGAACTGTCCTGGAACATCAGTCACCAGGGTCTGACCGGCACCCACTCCGCGAGCCACTTCCATGGTCCGGCCGGCGTCGGCCAGAACGGGGGCGTTCAGGTCAACATCGGCACCGGCAACCCGGTCGTCGGTAGCCAGTTCATCACCGGCGCCCAGGCTGCGATGTTCCTCAACGGCGACATCTATCTGAATCTGCACACCAGCGCCTTTCCGGCGGGTGAGATTCGCGGTCAGGTCGACGACGTCTGCGACCAGCTGCTCTGCACCAGCCTGGCCAACTCCTTCAGCGCGGGCGGCGCCCGCATGGTCGTCGCCGGCGACTTCTCCGCGGCCTCCAACGCCATGACCTTCACCGGCACGGGGGTTCCGCCTGGGCAGTTCGGCTTTCTTCTGCTTGGCCACGGCAGCACCCAGGTGACGCCGCCCGGCAGCGCGGGCCTGCTCTGCATCGCTGGAGACACGATCGGTCGCTTCAACGGTCAGATCCTGGTTGCGAACGGCTCGGGCGTCCTCGGTCCGTTCACCCCCGACCTGTTGAACCTGCCCAGTCCTCCGGGCGGCTCGGTGGTGCCCGGGGACAACTGGAACTTCCAGATCTGGTTCCGTGACGTCGGCAACACCAGCAACTTCGCCGACGCGCGCTCGGTCACGTTCCACTAGAGCTGTTCCACTAGAGCTCAGGTGACATCGCTCCCAGGACGACGCTGCCCCCCGGGCGGCGTCGTCCTTCCGCGTTTGCGGGGCGGTCGCGCAGCCGTCCTTGCGTTGGGCGCACGGCCAGCCGAAGCTCTGGGCCATGGCCGACACCGCTCCCGCCCACTACGCCTGGTTCGACACCGAGTTCACGGACCTCGACCTCGACCAGGCGCACCTGATCCAGGTGGCGCTGGTCGTGACCGACGTCCAGCTGCGGCCGATCGTGCCTGCGGCGGTTCCGGTCGAGATCCCGGCGGGGTGCGTACGCACCAACGGGTTGAACGTGTACCTCCCGCTGCCCGAGGCGTGGGAGCCTCAGCCGTTCCACCTGGAGCACATGGCGGACGTGCTGCAGGCTTGCCGAGCAAGCGCGTACACCTTGGCACAGTCGGATGCTTGGCTCGCGGCTTGGATGGACGCCTGTGTCGGTGCGCCCGCGGCCTCGATCGGTGACCGTCCGGTCCTTGCCGGGAACTCGGTGCACAACGACTGGTGGCTCGCCCGGCGCGACCTGCCGGCCTTCATGGAGCGGCTGCACTACCGGCTGGTAGACGCGAGCGGCTTCAAGTCCGAGTGGTTGAGCCACTACGGCGGCGAGGGCGCGACGCTGCTCGACAAGGAGGACCAGAGCGCTCTGCGCGAGGCCTTCCCTGCGGCCGATCTGTCGGCCGCCGCCCACGATGCCTACTTCGACGCCCAGGCCTCGTGCGCCGAGCTGGCCTGGTACCGGGCCAGGCTGAAGGCCTGAGCCGCCGGGTCCCGGTGCTGGGGACTCGAGAGAACAAGACGCCCGCGGCGGGACCTCTGCCGCTGCGACGTCGTCCCAGCTGAGACCCTGCTCGGGACCGACGGCGCCCTGCCGCGGCCGGTGGAGTCATCAGGACCCGAGGGAGAGGAGCCGCTCGGCGTGCTCGCGGCGCTGCGCGTCGACCTCGGCGTTGATCGCGTCGACACCCGCGCGGAACGCGCGCGCTTGATCCTCGTCGTAGGCGCCGCGGTCGAACCCGTGCTTGCCGCGGAAGTCCTTGAGGAAGTGGTTGCGCTTGCGGTCGAAGGCGTCTTGGCGCGAGACCCATTCGGCCATGACCTCGCGTGCCGCGCTGACTGCCGCTTCGGACAGGCCGTCAGGCCAAAGTTCGGCGAAGAGGACCTCCGCCTTGGGCGAGAGGTCGAGCACCACCGCCGCGCGCGCCCCCAGGCCGCACTTGCCGCCATCGGGCAAGCGCTCGCCGGGGGCCAGGAGGGTTGCTCCCGCCTGGGCGCCCCGCGATCGAAACACCGCCTCTTGCAGGAACAGCTCGCCTGTTCCCAGCCGCGCGGCCGCGGCCATCAACAGAACTCGTTGTAGGCCTCGGAGAGGGTGGTGGCCACCTGCTCCGGGCCCTTCCCCTCGATGTCCTGGCGCTGGATCATCTTGACCAGCTGCCCGTCCTTGATCAGCGCGATCTGCGGCGAGCTCGGACGGTACGGCTTGAAGTACTCGCGGGCGCGCGAGGTCGCCTCGGTCTCCATACCGGCGAAGACGGTGACCGTATGGTCAGGCTTCTTCTCGTTGAGCATGGAGAGGCGAAAGCCGGGCCGCGCGCTGCCGGCGGCGCAACCGCAGACCGAGTTGACGAACACCAAGGTGGTGCCCGGCGCTCGCAGCGCGCTGTCAACGTCGTCGGGGGTGAGGAGCTCGGTCACACCGAGGGTGGTGAGCTCGTCGCGGAAGGGCTGAACCAGAACCGGGTCGTACATGGGATCGGGGAGGGCTGAGGGGCCTACGGGGCCTGGGATTCTAGGTCAGGTGCTGGTGGGGGTGTAGGGGCAGGGGGCGGTTGCCATGCGTGTTGACCAGATGTCGGCCTCATGTGCCCGTCCCTCCGGTCACCAGCAACTCGATTCCGGGCGACCTTGCCCAGGCGGGCCCAGGAGCTTGCGCCACAGGTGCGAGCTCCGGTCGTCACACC
>JAQBVH010000083.1 GCA_027623615.1 Planctomycetota bacterium
GACCTCGAGACCCTCTACCAACCGGCGATCCTCGAGCGCCGGGCCGACGAGGTGAACGTGTTGCAGCTCGCGCGGGCACTGGCGCGGGGCGGCGGCGAGGGGGGCGCTGCGCTTCTCAAGGGCGTGCGAACCGAGGCCCGGGACACCGAGCGCGACCTCCTGGCCGACGGGCACCTGGCCGACTTCGACGCGGACCACACCGCATTGCTCGACTCCCGCGTGAGGAAGACCCGCATCGCGATTCGCGGCTTCACCGAGATGCTGACCATCCTGCCGCTCGAGCCCGACGGAACCCTGCCGTCGGGGCTCGAGGGCAAGAACTCCGACCGCTACCGCCAAGCCGCGGACACGGGACTCGAGGCAGCGCGCAACGACCCGCTCATCGCCGAGGTGCAGTACATGCTCGGGCTGAGCTTCGACTTCTTCGCCGGGCGCGAGCTGTCCCTGCCGCGCTTCGATCGGTTCCTCGCGCTGCGCGGGATTCGCCACTGGGAGCACCGCACCTTCCAGGGCCGCGCCCTCAACGATCAGGAGAAGTGGGCGCTCTGGGTGGTGGTCGGCTGGATGCCACCCAAGGACGGCTGAGCCCACGGCGGTCGGTGTCGTCTCGAGACGCTCGGGGTGAGGAGGCGCCTCCAGGGCCTGTGCATGCAGGTCGCACCGGGCTCTCTCCGCGAAGTACAATGGGGCCTTGGAGCATCCTCAAAGCGTGACCAGCCCCTCTCCGACCACCTCGAACACCGCGTCCATGACCCGCCTGATCCCCGCGGCCTCGGAGCGGCCCGGCAACGATCCCATCTTCGCGCTCGACGCGGAGGCTCGCCGGCGCGCCGCCGCTGGGGAGGACGTGATCAACGCCAGCATCGGCGCGTTGATGGAGGACGACGGCAAGCTGGCGGTGATGCCGACCGTTGCCGAGGCGTTCCGAGCGGTCGACGCCTCCCACGCCGCTGCCTACGCTCCGATCGCCGGTGACCCGCCCTTCCTCGCGGCGATCGTGCAGGACGTCTTCGGGCGAGGACCCCTCGCTCAGCAGTCCGTCGCGGCGGCGACCGCTGGTGGCACCGGGGCCCTGCATCACGCGGTCGTCAACTTCCTCGAGCCCGGCGACGCGCTGCTGACCACGAGCTTCTTCTGGGGGCCCTACCAGACGATCGCGACCCACACCGGTCGGCGGGTCGAGACCTTCTCCATGCTGGACCAGGCGGGCCGCCTCGACGTGGCCGCCTTCGAGCGAGCGCTGCTGGCCCAGCTGGAATCCCAGGGCCGCTCGCTCGTGATCTTCAACTTCCCTTGCCACAACCCGACCGGCTACAGCCTCGACGCGGACGAGTGGCAGGCGGTGGCAGCGGTGCTGCAGCGCGCCGGACAGCAGGGTCCAGTCACCTTCCTGGTCGACCTGGCCTACGCCCGCTACGGCGCCCCTGGCACCGAGTGCTGGACGGAGTTCATGGCCCCCGTGGTCGACAGCTGCAACCTGCTGGTCGCGTGGAGCGCGTCGAAGTCGTTCGCGCAGTACGGCTCGCGCGTCGGAGCCCTGATCGCGGTCGTGTCCGATGCGGGGGAACGCGAGGCGATCAAGAACGCCCTCGCCTTCTCGTGCCGCGGCACCTGGTCGAACTGCAACCATCTCGGGCTGCTCGCGATCACCGATCTGTTGACCGACGCGGACCTGCGCGCCCGCGTCGACGCGGAGCGCGACCGCATGGTCGAGCTGCTCGGCGAGCGGGTCGCGATCTTCAACCGCGAGGCCTCGCGGGTCGGCCTGCGCTACCCGCGCTACGAAGGCGGCTTCTTCGTGACCATCTTCACCGAGCGCGCTGCCGAGGCGGCCGAGGCGGCCCGTCAGGAGGGCGTCTTCGTCGTTCCCCTGAGCGGGGCGCTGCGCGTCGCGCTCTGCTCGACGCCGGTCGCGCATGTGCCGCGACTCGTCACGGCGCTGGCCCGTGGGATCGAGGTCGCGCGCCGGTGAGCGTCGAGCACGGGTACGGGCCGCGGGTACACCTGGTCGGTGATCCGTGGTCGGCGACCGCGCTGGCTCGCCTCGGCTCCGACGAGGTGCGTCACCCGGAGCTGATGGCGCTCGTGCGTGCCCTCTACACGGGCCTCGCGCAGCGGGCGCTGGGTGCTGAGCTACCGACGGTCGAGGTCGACGTGCCGACCCGCATGGCCGCGCTCCACCCCGACGCGGGACACTACCGCGGCCCTGCCCTCGACCCGTCTGCGCCGGTGGTCGTGCTCGACATCATCCGCGGCGGGATCGTGCCCGCGCAGGTGTGCTTCGAGCTGTTGACCCAGGTCCGGCCGCTCGACGGGCTGCGCCTCGATCACCTCAACATGGCCCGCGTGGCGGACGAGGCGGGTCGCGTGGCTGGCGTCGATCTGAGCGGCAGCAAGGTGGGCGGTTCGACGGTGGGCGTGACCCTGGTGGTGCCCGACCCGATGGGGGCGACCGGCGCGACCCTCCTGCGGGCATACGAATACCTGAGCGAGACCTACGGCCGACCGGCCAAGGTCCTGTGCCTGCCGCTGATCGCGACTCCCGAGTTCCTGCGCGCCGTCGTCGATGGGATCCCGGAGGCCGTGGTCTATGCCCTGCGCGTGGACCGTGGCCTCTCCGCGGCCGATGTCCTGGCGACGCCTCCGGGCACGCACTGGGAGCGAGAGCGCGGTCTGAACGATCAGGGCTACATCGTGCCCGGCGCAGGCGGCGTGGGCGAGGTGCTCAACAACTCCTGGTGCTGATCAGGAGGGCTCCGACGGAGCCCGCTGCGCCTCGGCCCAGGACACGCCGTACCACAGGGCGGCGTCGTCCCGTTCGCGCCAGCGCAGGGTGTCCTCGAGGACGCGATCGAACCGGGGCCCGTCCAGCCCCTCGTCGAGCAGGTGCTCGCGCGCTCCCGCCACCACACCGACCATGTTCGCGACCACGTCCCCGAAGAGAGGGTCGCCTGAGCAGGCACCGAAGAAGACGTAGGTGTTGCGGGTCGGTTGGAGCCCGGCGGCCACGAGCAGTTGCACGAGCTTGCGTCCGACGAGTGGGTCGTTGCCCAGGCCCTCGTAGGCGCGCCAGTAGCGCGCCCAGAGTGCCTGCCAACCCGGTGGCTCGGGCCAGGTGCGCAGCAGCTCGTGGTCATCGTCCGCGAGCACGACCCGCCCGCCCGGCCGCGCGGCCCGCGCAGCGACCGCGACGGCGCGGCCCGGATCGGGGAGGTGCTCGAGCAGGAAGCGGCAGTGCACGAGATCGAAGCTGCCCCACTCTCCTTCGGCCAAGGGGGGCTCGTACACGTCTCCGGCGCGGAGGTCCACCTGGGGGCGGCCGGCGAGCACCTCGCGCGCCGCACGGAGCTGCGCCGGGTCGCGCTCGATCGCGACCAGACATCCCTCGGTCCCGATCGCGTCGGCCAGGGCCGCGGCACATAGCCCCGTGCCCGCTCCGAGTTCGAGCACCCGGTCGCCCGGTGCGAGGCCCAGCTCGGGCAGCTCCCGATCGTTCAGGATGCGATTCATCTGCGCCAAGCGGGCCTGCTCGGCCTGGCTGGTGCCGTGGACGTAGTGGGAGGGAGGTGGTGTCTCGGGAGGCATCGGGAGCTGGATTCTTGGCCCCTAGGCGCTGGCGGAACGGTATGCTCTCCGGCGCAAACCCCAGCTGGACCCCGAGGTTAGAGAGAATCGATGACTTACGTTGTTGCCGAGCCCTGCATCAAGTGCAAGTACACCGACTGCGTGGATGTCTGCCCTGTGGACTGTTTCAAGGAGGGCGTGAACTTCCTTGCGATCGATCCTGACGAGTGCATCGACTGCGGCGCATGCGTCCCCGAGTGCCCGACCGAGGCGATCTTCGAGGAGACGGAAGTCCCCGAGAAGTGGGCCGAGTACGTCGAGCTCAACGCCAAGCTGGGCGCCCTGTGGCCCGTGATCACCGACAAGAAGGACGCTCTCGAAGACGCTGACGAGTGGAAAGACGTCGCAGAGAAGCGTGAGCACCTCTCGGATGCCGCCTTCGAAGGCTGACCCCGATCACCCTCTCCGGAGGGTCGCTTCCGCATCGTTCCACACCGCGTGAATGCCCTCCGGGTCGTTCGCGCGGTGCTCGTTGAACTCGGGCGGCGGGGGTGGCTGCCACCGGCTCGAGCAGCGCCCGGGATTCGTGGGGGTCCCCCCCCTGCGCAGAGTCGTGCCGGATCAGCTCGCCGCTCCGACCCGGGGGCTGGGCAGGCCCTGCTGAGCAGCCGGCAACTCGACCTCGAACGGGCCGATGCCGCCTGGTGGCGAGGTCACCCGGAGGCGGCCGCTGACGCGCGCGAGGATGCGTTGCAGGATGGCGAGGCCGAGACCCTCGCCTCCGACCTCTCCGGAGGGACGCACCCGGTGGAAGGGTCGGAAGATCTTGTCGAGCTGCTCGGGCTCGATACCGAGCCCCCTGTCGGTCAGGCTGACGAAGGCCCGGTTGTTGCGGGTCCAACCGTCAATGACCAGCCGCGCGGGCCGCTCCGGGTCGCGGTACTTGATCGCGTTGTCGACCAGGTTGGAGAAGACCTGACCGAGCTGGCTCCGATCGCCGGTGCAGACGGGCAAGTCGCCGACCTCGACCTGCACCTCGTCCTGGCGCAGACGGTATTCGAAGGCGCCCAGCACCTCGCGCAGCAACGCGCCGAGGTCCACGCGCTCCTCGGCGACCGCATTTCGATCGACCGCGTTCAACCGCGCCATGCCGCGCATCAGCTGGTCCATGCGTGCAGCGCTGGAGGAGATGTGCCCGAGGCTGAAGCGCAGCTCCTGGGACAAGAGCGCCTGCAAGGTGACGCGCAGGTCGATCGGCAGATCCGCCGTGGCGATGTGCCCCTCGAGCTCATCGAGACCGAGCTGGAGCTCCCGGGCGAAGCCCTCCACGTTGACGAGCGGGGCGCGCAGGTCATGGGTCGTGGTCCAGAAGATCTGCTCGAGCTCCTCGGTCTTGGCCTCGAGGCTGCGCAGCAGGCGCTGGAGGTCATGCTCCTGCCGCTTGCGAGTCGTGATGTCGAAGTACACGGCGACGGCGGCGCGCACCCGTCCGGTGCTGTCGCGAACCGGCGCTGCGCTGGCCAGGACCCAGCGCTTCACGCCGTCGCCGCGCCGCTGGAACAGCTCCACGTTGCGCAGCGTGCGTCCCTGCTCGAGCGCTTGGATCAGGGGCAGGTCCTCCCGTGCGATCGGCTGGCCCTCGGCGTCCTGAGACTCCCATCCCGCCGGAAGCTGCTCGTAGCACATCGATCCCACGTCGACCCCCGAGCCAACCGTCTCGCCGAGGGCGCGCCGGTTGGCGACCAGGATGCGGCCGCTCGGGGCTTCTGCGATTACGATTCCCGTGGGGCTCTGATCGATCGCGGCCAGCAGTTGACCACGCGCCTGCTCGAGCTCGTCCTCGGTGCGGCGCTGCTGGAGCGCGACCTGCGCCAGGTCGGCGTAGGTGCCGAGGACCTGCTGCTCGGCCTGCGTCGGGAGGGCCGTTCGCGAGAGGAAGCAGGTGACCGTTCCGATCACCTCGCCCTGGTGCGCCGCACGGATCGGGAAGGACCAGGAGCTGCGCACCTGGGCGCGATGCAGGTGATCGACCAACGCGCGCCAGCCGACGGCGACCGGCGCGTCCTCGAAGAAGGCGGCCTCACCGGTCGTTACGGCTTGGCTGGCGCAGCCGAGGGGGGTGCCACTCTGCGGATCGTCGAGGGCTTGGCGCAGGCTCGGGGGCAGGCTCGGCCCAGCCCGGAAGAGCAGGCTCCCCGCGGCATGCTCCCGGGTCAGCACGGCCACGCGGGAGTGGGGGACCGCGGCCTCGATGGCCAGGCAGACCGAGTTGAGCAGCTCGGGTAGGGGAGCTTGGCTGACGAACTTCATCAGCACCTGGTCCCGGGCCCTGGCACCCTGCTCGACCTGCTTCTCGCGGGTGATGTCGGCCACCGTGGCCAGGGCACCCTCGTAGTTTCCGTTCGCGTCGACCATCGAGCTGACGCAGAGCCGCGCCCACAGGTGGCTACCGTCCTTGTGGCGCAGTCGCGTGACCTCGACGCTGGGCGCCTCGAACGGTCGCGCGAGGCGCTCGCGCGCCCGGGCGGAGTGGTCCTCGGCGACGAAGTGCACGACGTGGGCGCCGTGCATCTATGCGGGCGTGTAACCGAGCAGGCGCGCCAGACCCAGGTTCACGAAGGTGGTCCGACCGTTCGGGTCGATCGACCAGATGCCCTCGGTGGCGCTGTCCATGATCCGCCGCAGGCGCGCCTCGCCGAGTCGCTGCAGCTCCAGCTCACGCCGCTTGTGGATCTGCAGGGTCTGGTACGCGCCGAGCGTGCCGATGACACTGAGGAGCGTGACGGCGACGTGGGTGACGACCTGCACGGGAGGCGCGTCCGGTCCGGTCTGGAGCAAGCGGACCACGGCGAAGGCCATGGCGCCGGCCAGGACGGCCGCGGCCCAGCGTCGCGTGCGCACGACCAGGACCAGGCAGGCACAGAGGGAGGCGACCCGGAAGACCAGGCTGAACACGAGCCACGGATCCATGGGGGGCGAGCCTAGCGCAAGCTCAGCTAGGTTTCGTCCTCGGATTTGCCCGCTGCCTGGCCTCCTTGGGAGGGTTGGCGGGGATCAAGCATTCGGGTCCGGAGCCGATCAGGTCCTCGCGGCCGCCCTCGCGCAGGGCGTCGCGCACCTCGAACCAGTTCTCCGGCGCGAAGTACTGCATGAGTGCTCGCTGCTGCTTGCGGTCCTTGAGCTTCTTGACCGTCGTGACGGGCTTCATCGTCATCGGGTCGAGGCCGGTGTGGTACATGCAGGTCGCCACGTCCATCGGCGCTGGGATGAAGTCCTGGACCTGACGCGGACGGTAGCCGCGGGCCTTGAGGAAGATCGCCAGCTCGATCATCTCGTGCACCTCGGAGCCGGGATGGCCAGCGATGAAGTAGGGCACGAGGTACTGCTCCTTGCCGACCCGCTTCGAAGCGGCGTTGAAGTTCTCTGCGAACTCGTCGAACGTGTTGTGAGCAGGCTTCTTCATCAGGTCGAGCACCTTGGGGCTGACGTGCTCGGGTGCGACCTTGAGGTGTCCACCGACGTGGTGGGCGGCGAGCTCTTCCAGGTACTCGTCGTCCTCGCGCGCCAGATCCATGCGGATGCCGGAGGCCACGTGCACACGCTTGACGCCCTTGACCTCGCGCGCCTTGCGCATCAACGAGACGGTGGGGCCGTGGTCGGTGTCGAGCAGCTTGCAGACGGTCGGGTGGACGCAGGACGGTCGGCGACAGATCGCCTCGACGTCGGGGTCCGCGCAGCGCATGCGATACATGTTTGCCGTCGGACCGCCCAGGTCGGAGATCGTGCCCTTGAACCCGGGGGTGGCGGCGGCCTTCTCGACCTCCTCGAGGACCGAGCGCTCCGAGCGCGACTGGATCGCCCGGCCCTGGTGCAGGGTGATCGAGCAGAACGTGCACCCGCCGAAGCAGCCGCGCATGATCGTGACCGAGTCCCGGATCATCGCGTGGGCGGGCACGGGGTCCTTGTATTGCGGGTGCGTCTGCCGCGTGTAGGGCTGGTCGTAGGCGCGGTCGATTTCCTCTTCGCTCATCGCGAGCGAGGGCGGATTGACCACGAGCAGCCGGTCCCCGTGGGCCTGGGTCAGACGCCGCGCGTTGAGGGGGTTGGTCTCCTGGTGGACGAGGCGCGTCGCGACCGCGAAGCGCTTCAGGTCGGTCTTGACCTCTTCGAAGCTCGGCAGCTCACGGGTGCGGTTGTCGCAGTGGGCGTCCTCCCAGCGGTGGTCGGGCAGGACCTCGTTCTTGCCGAGCAGGTAGGCCACCCCGCGCAGGTCGCGCAGGTCCTTGATCGTCTCGCCGTCACGCAGGCGTGTGGCGATCGCGAGGATGCAGGCCTCGCCGATGCCGTAGCCGCACAGGTCGGCCTTGCTCGAGACGAGCATGCCTGGCCGCACCGTGTCGGACCAGTAGTCGTAGTGAGCCACGCGCCGCAGGCTGGCCTCGACACCGCCGATGACGACCGGCACGCCGGGGAAGGCTTCGCGACAGCGCTGGGCGTAGACGTTCGTCGCGCGGTCGGGCCTCAGCTCGATGCGGCCGCCCGGGGAGTAGGCATCCTCACCACGCCGCTTCCGGTTCGCGGTGTAGTGATTGATCATCGAGTCCATGTTCCCCGCGCTGACCGCGTAGAACAGCTTGGGGCGACCCATGGCGCGCCAGGCGTCGGCGTTGTCCCAGCGCGGCTGCGGCAGGATCGCGACGCGGAAGCCTGCGGCCGCGAGGGCACGGCCGAGCAGGGCGGCCGCGAACGAAGGGTGATCGACGTAGGCGTCCCCGGAGACGAAGACGATGTCCGGGGCGTCCCAGCCTGCCTCGCGCACCTCCTCGGGGGTAGCGGGTAGGAACGGGTTCGATCGCGAGGCCATGAACGCCGCATCCTACCCGCGAACGGCGCCCCTCAGGAGCCTGCGCCACGGGTGCAAGCTCCGGGCTGGCACGCCGTCAGGTGTGGCGCGCAAGCAACACGCTCCACAGGAGGCGTAGGCGGCCCCTCCGGGGTCGCCTAGGTCACTCGACGGACACGAGCATCGTCTTCTGCCAGATCTTGCGGGAGAGCCCCGTACACAGGCCCTCGATCTCGTCCACGGCGGTCGTGGCCTGGGGATCCGGAAGGCCCTGCACGTAGAGCGCAGCGAGCTTGGCGATCAGGCTGAGGAGCTCCGAACAGTAGTCGTAGTACCGGGTCAGGTCGTAGGGGGAGAGATCCCGGGAGGGCGAGGATGCCGTGTTGTGACCTTCGCGCAGCGGCGTCGGGTCCTTGGTGAGCTGATGCATGTCCACGATGTGCGCCAGTGCGCGCAGCTCGTGCAGGGCGCTCAGGACCCGGTTGCGCTTGATGCGTAGCTCGAGGCCGATCAGCGTCAGCACGAAGGCGCCGAGGAAGAACAGCGTGCCGAGGGCAGGCTCGAGTACTTGGATGAAGTCGAGGGTCGTCCTGATGTTTCCCAAGCGCAGCTGAAACGGGATCAGGACCAGGGGAGTCCCCACGACGATGAGCAGCACGACGACCGCGACACGCAGCCCGAGGATCGGGCGCTGCATCTGGTTCACCCGGTCCTGGGCGCGCAGCGAAACCTGGGCGAGTTCGCCGCTGAGTCGCGAGAGGGAGGACGCGGGGAAGCGCTCGCTGATGCGGAGCTCCAGAAGGGTGATCGTCTTGTGGAGCTTCTCGGGCTTGAGGCTGCGAGACATCGGGGTGACGAAGAAATTGCCGACCG
>JAQBVH010000084.1 GCA_027623615.1 Planctomycetota bacterium
CTTCGGCCAGGCCTGGACCAGGGACAGCTGCGGGGCGTGCGACGTGTGCCTCGGCGAGCTCGACGTCCTCGAGAACGGCCAGGTGGTCGCCCAGAAGATCCTCAGCTGTGTCGTGCGCTGCGACCAGCGCTACGGCGCGGGTCACGTGGCGGACGTCCTGCGCGGCGCCCAGACCCAGAAGCTGCGGGCCTGCGGTCACGACCAGCTCTCGACCTACGGCCTGCTCAAGGGACACACCACGCGCGAGATCCGCACCTGGATCGATCAGCTCGTGGCGGCCGAGCACCTGTCGGTGGCGAGCGGCGACTACCCGACGCTGTTCCTGACCAAGACGGGTGTCGAGGTCATGCAGGGCGAGCGCGAGATCGAGCTCGTGCAGCCCAAGAAGGTCGCGGCGACCCGCAAGCGCGCGGGCACCCTCGAGGCCGCCCGCGAAGAGGGCGCCCCGGAGCCGGACGCCGGCCTGTTCGAGGCCCTGCGCACCCTGCGCCGCAACATGGCCCGCGAGCGCGGCGTGCCGCCGTACCTGCTCTTCAACGACCGCACCCTCGCGCTCATGGCCGGCTACAAGCCGCGCTCGACGCCCGAGTTCCTGGCGCTCAAGGGCGTCGGCGAGCGCAAGGCGGCGGACCTGGGGCCGGCCTTCCTCGGGGCGGTCGCGGACTACCTGGCCGAGAACCCGGGATCCTGAAGCTGTCGGGCTGCAGCCCGCGCGGGCTCACGGCCCCTGGTCCAACGTCGCGGCCGTCTTCCGCGCCCGCCCCAGGTAACCCAGGTTGGTGGTGAGCCCGAAGACCAGCATCAGGTCCGGCGCGTCGTCGTTCAGACCGACGACGAAGCCCAGGTCGAAGACGTGGGCGCGGTCGGGGTTGTAGGTGACGCCCAGGCTCGCAAAGATATCGCTCCGCTGCCCCGGTATGACCAGGCCCGCCAGCTCCCCGAAGGCGCCGAAGCGGCCCAACATGGGCGTCGCCGCCGCGAGCGCCAGCTGGTGCCCGACGTCGGTGCCTCCCGCGGGATCGCCCAGCACGTCGAAATGGAGCCTGGCTGGGCTACACGTTCGAGGTCTTCGTGAACAACAAGTACAAGGGTCGCGTCCTCGTACTTCGCGTCAGCGACTCCGACTGTGTCGGCGAGATCCAGAGGACCTACGCAGGCCGCGCGATCGAGGCCGGTGACGTCGCAGCGACCCCAATCTGATCACGCTGGCGCCCCCTCCTCCGCCGCCTGGGCCCAGCGCTCCACCGCCTTCTCCAGCAGCGGCCTCACGCGCTCCTGATCCGCTTCGCTCCACGCCCAGCTCGATGCGTGCAGCGCGACGACCATGCCCATCGGGCCCATGCGGAAGGTCTTGAGTCCGAGGGTGCCGCTCTCCTCTTCCCAGGAGATCAACGTCTCGATGTCCGTGGTCGCCAGCACCTCGCCCGTGAGCGTGCCCAGGTCCGTCGACTCGATCTTCACGGGCGCGCCGACCGGGCCGAGGTCCGCGCTCTCACCGAGCCAGGAGGCGAGGCCGGTCCCGGTCCGTTGGAAGGTCACGGTCCTCGCGAAGTCGATCGTCGCCGGGTGCGTGATCAGGAGGTCGAGCCTGGCCTGGCCCGCGAACCCTTCCAACGAGCGCTTCATCGTCGCGAGCGCCATCTGCCAGCCCGACACGACGCCCTGATACTCCTCGTCCCACTGCGCCCCATCCCGGAAGCCGTGGTTGACGAGGGTCACGCGCGTCACGCCGCCGCCCTCCGCGTGCAGGTCGATCTCGATGCGACCCGGCGGGCGGCCCGGCGCCTCGAAGCCGTAGACGAGGCGCTCGTCCGGCACAGCCTCGTGGATCTGGTACGGCACCGCGTAGCCGAACGCGTCCCAGAACCAGGTCACGCTCGCGCCCGCCTCGGCGCGTCCCTCCGCACGGTCGACGAACCAGCGCGCGATGCCCCGCGGATCGGCCCAGGCCTCGTAGCAAGCATGGGCGTCTGCGTTTACCGTGATCTCTGCTTCAACCGCACGCAGCGGTCCGTCGTCACCCAAGGCGTCGGCGGCGGGGAGGAAGGGATCGTTGGGCTCGGTCATGACTTGGGCTCCGTAGCTTCGGGGGGATTCGGGATCGGCCAGCACCCGAGGAGCAAGCGGCAGGGTCGTCCCTCGCCGCCCTCGAAGGGGCTGGTGTGCTCGGCGACCACCCTGAGCAACGCTTGCTCCAGGTCGGTCGTGAAGGCTGCTCGTCGCTCGGGTGTCTCGAATCGGAACGCCGCGTCGAGGGAGAGGGTCGCGAGGTGTAGCCGCGCAGCGTCTGCCTCGAAGCGAGCCTGCGACAGCTCCCCCATCAGCCGGCTGGCCAGGGCGAGCAGCGTCGCGCTCGAAGCCTGGTCCTCGAACTCGCTCGCCTGCGGGGCGTTCGGACCCAGCAATTCCGGCGAGAGGACCCAGGCGCGGGCGGTCGCCTGGTAGCGCTGTTCGACCATTCCCCGGCGCTGCCGACGACCCGCCCGGCGCAGGAGCCCTGCGTCGTGCATGGCGCGCACGTGGTAGTTCACCCGCTGGCGTGTCAGGCCGAGACGGGAGGCGATTTCCGTGGCCGAGGAGGGCTCCTGGGCCTCCCGGAGCACGGGACCCCGGAGAGGATGGACCAGGGCAGCGAGCTGCTCGGGGAAGCGCAGGCAGGCCACGTCGGGGGTCTTCATGACATCCAGTCTTGTCTAGACATGGTTTCTTGTCAATACGCCCCCCCTATCAAGGAAATCCCATTTGCCCTGTGCCGCAGCTGAGGCCTCCACCGAAGAAGTCCAAAGCCGGGCCCTGCCCCTTGAGTGCCTGGCCTGAGAACAGAAGCTTCGCCCCCGTGGGGACACGCCGAGGGGACCGGCGTATCGGGGGCGGAGCGTCCTCTCCACCTATCCCGAGCACATGCACAAGAGCACGCCCCGGAGCGCGACTGCGTTCCTACTTCTATCCCTCGGTCTCGGCGCCTACGCCTTTGGTGGTGAGCCCAGCGAGGGCCTCGACCTCGAGGACGACGCCAAGGTTCATTGGCAGGACAAGTCCTTCGCACCGGGCGACTGGCCAGGGGGCATCCCCCACGACCGTCGTGCCGAGATCCTGCGCTGGTCGCCCCTGGCCAAGGACATGGGCTATCGCATGGACCTCACCGACGACGGGCGGGTGCTCGTCATGTCGTCCGCGCGCTTCAACCGCTCCGTGCGCCGTGAGGCGCGGCTGGTCGAGAAGACCGTGAGGTCCTTCGACGAGCTGATGGCGCCCCAGGCGGGCAGCCAGCAGCCCGGCGCGAAGGTCGGTCAGGTGCGCGACGAGCTGTGCGTCCTGCTGCGTCTGCACGACCGCGGCGACTACGAGAGCACCCTCGACTTCCTCGCTCGGTCGCGGCCGTACCTCGGCCCGTGGGCGGCCAGCCAACGCGCTCGGGACAGCTTCGACCTCCGACAGCCGAACTGCAGCGCGTGGATCGAGCGGGAGTCCGACCGCGCCAGCGAGAACCAGCTCGTGCATCGCCTGTCGCGCTGCATGACCTACGGCCGCTACGGCCAGGCACCCGCCTGGCTCGACCGTGGCGTCGCGTGGCACATGGAGCTCGAGGTGGTCAAGTCGATCCGAACCTTGCCGGGCGCGGAACAGGAACGGGGCTGGGAGCGCATGCTCAAGGACGTGTACGGCGATCGCGACGGACTCGTCCTCGACTGTGAGGACTTCGCCGCGCTGACCGCGAAGAGCCGCAACGAGGTTCAGGCGGGCATGGCCTGCGAGCTGGTCGGCTTCCTGGCCGAGTTCCACCCGGGCGCGATCGGCCCCGTGCTGCACGACTTGGGCCAGTACGACCGGAATCACGGTCAGGTCGTCCTCGAAGATGGACGCGCCGAAGCGGTGCCTGGATACGAGATTCCACTGACGGTTCAGGCCCACGTCCTGCACCGGCACGTGGACGGCGATGTGTTCGCCGACTGCACCGCGTACTTCCAGGAAGGGTCCCAGTTCCGCATGCCGCGCGCCAAGTAGATACATGCTTCGATCAGGGACCCCGAGGCCGGGTCCTCCATCGAGAATCAGAAGCACCGGTCGCCTTTCAGAGTGGGTCGAGGGCACTCCGAAGTGGACGCAGCGAGACCATCTCGCACGAATCACCCGTCCCCTTGTCTCGGGTCGCCCCCGAGCCCCCCCTTGAAAGCCTCCCCCTGATGGGTCTGCGCGTGAACACGAACGTGTTCTCGCTCACGGCCCAGCGCAACCTGGACACCGTGAGCAGAAGCCTCGCCGATCATGCGGCGCGGCTCAGCAGCGGTCTGCGTATTGCGGGAGCTGCAGATGATGCCGCGGGGCTCGGCATCAGTGAGAAGCTGCGCGTGATGGTCAGCTCGCAAGCGGTCGCCGCGCGCAACATTCAGGATGGGGGCAGCCTGGTGCAAACCGCGGATGGCACGCTCTCCGAGGTGTCGAACATGATGGTCCGCATCCGCGAGCTCGCGGTGCGAGCCAAGAACGGCACTCTCACGGATGAGGATCGCGTCCTGATGACCTTCGAGTACGACGCGATCGTGGCCGAGATGTCTCACCTGATCGAGGACACGCAGTTCAACGGCATCAGCCTGTTCTCCGAGACCCAGACCATCGGGATCCAGGCTGGGACGGGCACCGATGCCGCGGACAAGATCGGGATCGACCTCGAGGACCTGAGCTGGAGGCCGACCGTGCTGGGCATCTTCGACCTCGACAACTCGGTGATGCTGAACTTCGTCCACGACACGATCGACACTTTTCAGGGTGAGGTCAACCGTGTACGCAGTCAGCTCGGTGCGAGCCAGAACCGACTGTCGAGCGCCCTGTCGACGGCCCTGAGCGCGCGCGAGAACCTGACCTCCGCCGAGAGCCGCATCCGCGACGTGGACGTGGCCCACGAGACGGCGCTCCTGTTCAAGGACCAGATCCTCCAGCAGGCGGCCGTGTCGGTGCTCAGCCAGGCCAACCTGCAGCCGGACCTCGCCCTGCTGCTGCTCGGGAGCTCAACCGGGCCCGAACCCGCCTTGTAGCCGACCCCGGGATCGCGACAATAGGGCGCGATGCGCGCCACCACCTTGAACGTCAACGGGGACGACCTCGACGTCGCTGCCCCAGCCCACTGGACCCTGCTCGAGGTCCTGCGCTACCGCCTCGGCTTGACCGGCTCGAAGCAGGGCTGCGACAAGGGCGACTGCGGAGCCTGTACGGTGCTCATGGACGGCAAGCCGGTGCTCGCCTGCCTCGTGCTCGCCGCCAGAGCAGGGGGCGCACGCATCCAGACGATCGAGGGCTTGCGTCCTGCTCACCACGCTGCCGGCGGGAACGGCGCGGACCCGGTCCAGGACGCCTTCGACCGCTGCGGCGCGCTGCAGTGCGGCTTCTGCCAGCCGGGCATGATGCTGTCGGCACGCGCGCTGTTGAACGACAACCCGAGCGCGGGCCTGCCGGAGATCCAGGAGGCCCTGTCCGGCAACCTCTGCCGCTGCACGGGCTACACCCAGATCCTGCAGGCCGTGCAGACGGCGCTGGCAGAGACGACCGGCGGCGAGGCTCCCGTGCCGTGCTGGGCCAACCAGAAGGACGACGACTGATGGCGGCCCGCGACCTGCACGGACCGGAGGCGCCCTGGGGCGAGGACTTCGAGATCATCGGCAAGCCGCGCCGCAAGGTCGACGGACTGTCGAAGGCGACCGGCGAGGCGGTCTACACCGACGACATCGTGCTGCCGGGCATGCTGCACGCGAAGACCCTGCGCAGCCCACACGCCCACGCGAACATTCGCTCGATCGACACCTCCAAGGCCGAGGCCCTACCGGGGGTGCACGCCGTGATCACGGGCAAGGACCTGCCGATCCCCTACGGAGTGATTCCGTGGACGCCGGACGAGCACGCCCTCGCCCTCGACAAGGTGCGCTTCATCGGCGACGAGGTCGCCGCCGTCGCCGCGATCGACGAGGACACGGCCAACGCTGCGCTCGACTTGATCGAGGTCGAGTACGAGGTCCTGCACGCCTTCCTCGATCCACGCGAGGCCCTCGAGAGGCCCGCGCCGCAGATCCACGAGAGCCAGAAGGAGAACAACGTCTCCAAGCACGTGGCGCTCGAGTTCGGCAGCGTCGACGCGGGCTTCGCGGAGGCGGACCTGGTGCTCGAAGGCGACTTCTCGTTCCACGGCTCGACCCACGGCGCGATCGAGCCCCACTGCTCGGTGGCGCGCTACTCGGCGGACGGCCTGCTCACGGTCTGGTCCTCGACCCAGATCACGCACTACGTGCACCGCGCGCTGTCGCGCGTGCTCGAGCTCGAACCGAACCACATCCGCGTCGTGCAGCCCTGTCTCGGCGGCGCCTTCGGCGGGAAGTCGGACCCCTTCAGCCTCGAGTTCTGCGTTGCCAAGCTGTCGATGATCACCGGCCGGCCGGTGAAGATGCTCTGGACGCGCGAGGAGGTGTTCTACGCCCACCGCGGCCGGCACCCGATGCAGATGACCTACCGCACCGGGGCGACCAAGGACGGACGCATCACCGCGGTCGACGCCAAGATCCTGATCGACGGTGGGTCGTACAGCTCGTTCGGGCTGGTCACGACCTACTACTCCGGCCAGCTCCTGACCGGACCCTACGACTTCCCCAACTACCGCTTCGACTCGACGCGCGTCTTCACGAACAAGCCGCCCTGCGGACCCAAGCGCGGACACGGTTCGGTGCAACCGCGCTTCGCCTTCGAGGTGCAGCTCGACGAGGTCGCGACCCAGCTCGGCATCGACCCGATCGAGCTCCGACGCAAGAACTTCATCCAGGGCGGGGACGAGACGGTCAACGGGCAGCGCATCACCTCCTACGGCTTCGGGGAGTGCCTCGAGGTCGTCGAACGCGCCAGCGGCTGGAAGGAGCGCTACGGCAAGCTCGAGCGCGGGCGCGGCCTCGGCGTCGCGGGGTCGATGTACATCTCGGGCACCAACTACCCGGTCTACCCGAACGAGATGCCCCAGGCGGGCATCCAGCTCAAGGTCGACCGGTCGGGGTTGGTGCTGGCCTTCACCGGCGGCAACGACATCGGCCAGGGCTCGAACTCGGTGGTCGCGTACCTCGTGGCGGAGGAGCTCGGCCTCACGCTCGACCAGGTGCGCGTCGTCGCGGCGGACACCGACCTGTGTCCGGTCGACCTCGGCGCCTACTCGAGCCGCGTGACCTTCATGGTCGGCAACGCGACGATCGATGCATGCCGCAAGCTGCGGCCCCTGATCGTCGACGCGGTCGCGAGCGAGTGGGAGATCGACCCCAAGCGCGTGCGGCTGATCGGCGGCAAGGTGATCGACCTTGAGGACCCCGAGCGGGTGATGGAATCGCGCGACGCGTTCCAGCTGGCCGAGGCCAAGTACGACACCCTCGGATCGACCGGCGCCTACAACACCCCCACCCTCGGCGGCGACTACCGCGGCGGCACGATCGGCGCCTCGCCGGCGTACTCCTTCACCGCCCACGTGGTCGAGGCTCAGGTCGACGAGGAGACCGGGCGGATCAGCGTGCCGAAGGTCTGGTGCGCCCACGACTGTGGCCGCGCGCTGAACCCGACCTCCGTGGCCGGTCAGATCGAAGGCTCGTGCTACATGGGCATCGCCGAAGCGCTGATGGAGTCCCACCACGTCAACCGCTTCGGCCTGCACTCCGGCCCGAGCCTGCTCGACTACCGCATGCCGACCACGCTGGACACGCCCGACATCGAGGCCTACATCGTGGAGAGCATCGATCCCGAGGGTCCCTACGGCGCGAAGGAGGCGGGCGAGGGTCCGCTGCACTCCTCGATCCCGGCCCTGGCGAACGCGATCTACGACGCGGTCGGGGTCCGGCTGCATGAGCTGCCCTTCACTCCAGCCAAGGTGCTCGCAGCCCTGCGCGAGCAGCGCGCGGAACAAGCGGCCGCGGAGGAGCGGAGACAAGCCTGATGTTGCGACTGCCTGCCTTCGAGCTCCTCGAGCCCACCACGGTCGAGGAGGCCACCGCCCTGCTCGCCGAGCACGGCGCCGACGCGATGGTGATCGCGGGCGGCACGGACCTGCTGCCGAACATGAAGCACCGGCTCTTCGAGCCGAAGGTGCTGGTCTCCCTGGGTCGGGTCGAGTCGCTGCGCGGCGTGACCAGGACCAAGGACGGTTGGACGATCGGCGCGATGACGACCCTGGCCGACGTCGCCAGCCACGGGGACCTGCCTCCCGCCCTGCGCCAGGCCGCAGGCCTGGTCGCCGGTCCTCAGCTGCGCACGATGGGCACGCTGGGCGGCAACGTGATGCTCGACACGCGTTGCCAGTGGTACAACCAGACCTACTTCTGGCGCCAGGCCCTGGGCTTCTGCTTGAAGAAGGACGGGACCCTGTGCCACGTGGTCGAGGGTGGCCAGAAGTGCGTCGCTGCTGCCTCGAACGACACGGCGCCGGCTTTGATGAGCCTCGGCGCGACGGGGCTGTTCGTGGGCGACGGGGGCTCGCGCGAGGTCCCGCTCACCGAGCTCTACTCCCCCGACGGGATCTGGAACAAGTCCGTCGCGCAGGGCGACCTGCTCGTCGAGGTGCGCGTACCGGCAACGGCCGCCGGTCACCGCGGCGCCTACGGCAAGCTGCGCGAACGCGGCTCGATCGACTTCCCGCTCTTTGGCTGCGCGGTGCGCCTGGAGCTCGACGAGGCAGGCGCCATCACAGACGCCGACGTGTGCGCCGTGGCCCTGGTCGCCCGTCCGACGCGGGTCAAGAAGGTCGCCGCAGAGCTGGTAGGCACCAAGCCGGGAACCCCCGCGTTCGACGAGGCCGTCGAGCGCGTCGCTCAGCTCGCGTACAAGCAATGCCGCCCGCTGGACAACGTCCCGGGCGACGCGGACCACCGCCGCGAAATGGTGCCGGTCTACGTGCGCCGCACGCTGCGGGCGGCGGCAGAGGGCGCAGGCCCGGTGCATCACGTCTGAGCGCGAGGGCGTTTCGGGAGATGTCGGCCTGAGGTCGCCGATTCGCGAGCCCCGACGCAACTCGATCTCGGGCGACCTTTCGCGAGGGCGGGGGCGGACCGAAGGGGAAGCAACGGTTCGAAGAGTTGAGGCGGATCGGCGCGGCCGACGCTCCGGGGAGCGAAGACCTTAAACGGCGAAGAGGCCGAGCGAGGACGGCTACGGCGAGGCTGGACGCGTAGGCGAGGTGATGATGCTCGAGGCACCGACCGCGGCTCGCCTCGGT
>JAQBVH010000085.1 GCA_027623615.1 Planctomycetota bacterium
GATCGGCTCGGCGTGGCGCGGCAGGCCGGCCGCTTCGGTGCCGTCGACGAAGGTGCCCTCGGCGGTCTGCAGCATCAGGTGGCTGGGGCCGTTCCAGGCGGGCAGGTAGAGGTCGGCGCGGCCGTCGCCGTTCAGGTCGCCGAAGAGTGCCATGTGGGCGCCCTTGGCGTCGCCGAGTCCGGCGCGGGCGGTGACATCCTCGAAGCTGCCGTCACCGGAGTTGATCAGGAGGCGCGTCGAGCCGTCGGGCTGCACGACGAAGGCGTCGTCGCGGCCGTCGGCGTTCAGGTCGCCGAGCCAGAGGGACTGGATGGGGGACGGGGGCGTGGTCGGTGCATCGACTGCCTGGGCCGCAGCCGTGCCGCACGCAGCGGCGAGGAGAAGTGAGCGGGTCAGCATGGGAATGGTCTCCAAGAGGAGGGGTTTTCGGGGGGAAGCGGCACTCCTGGTGCGGCCTCACCCGTCTCAGCGCAGGCCCGCTGGAGGCTCCATCAGCGAATCGCCGGCTTTCTCACCCGAGCCCGCTCCGCTCGCGACCAGTAAGATCGAGCCGTGGACCAACCCGGACAGGCGACACGGCTGCTGCGGCGGGTCGAGGGCGGGGACCTGGCCGCCTCCGAGGAGCTCCTGGCCCTGCTCTACGGCGAGCTGCGCGGGCTGGCCGCCCAGGCGATGGGACGTGAACGCGTGAGCCACACCCTCCAGCCCACCGCCCTGGTCCACGAGGCCTGGATGCGGCTGCTCGGAGCCGGGGCCCCGACCCACTTCGAGGGCCGTGAACACTTCGTGGCCCTGGCCGCGAAGGCGATGCGCCGGGTGCTGGTCGACCACGCGCGCGGGCGCGGCGCCGAGAAGCGCGGGCGCGACTGGACCCCGGTGCCGCTCGACAGCGTGCTGGCGGGCTTCGAGGAGCGACGCCTCGACCTGATCGCCGTCGACGCGGCCCTCGAGAAGCTGGGCGAGCTGGACCCGGAGCTGGCGCGCCTCGTCGAGCTACGCTTCTTCGCTGGCCTGACGATCGCGGAGACCGCCAGTCTCCTCGGCGTGAGCACGCCGACCGTCGAGCGCCACTGGCGCGTCGCGCGCATGTGGCTGCGGCGCGAGATGCCCGAGCTGGCGTAGCCAAATGGGAGTACGGTGCCGGGAGTCTGCCGCACAAGTTCTTCCCACTCGTTCTTCCCACTCGCCCCTACGTCTTCGCAGCTCGCAACGCCCCTGCGGCGAGTGGGAAGAAGTTGTGCGGCAGACTCCCGGCACCCGTACTCCCACGGCAACTCCCTCGCCTCAGAGCGCCTCGACCAGTCGGCGCAGGACCTCGGGGTAGCGGCCGTTGAGGCCGAAGTGCCCGCCCTCGAACTCCACGTGCTCGTGGGGAATCCCGAGGGACTCGAGGCGCCTGACGAGCACGCGCAGTCCGAACTGCAGGTGGAACTCGTCGGACTTGCCGGCCTCCAGGTACAGGAGCTCGAGACCGCGCAGGGCCTCGGCGTAGCGCTCGCAGACGACCACCGGGTCGAACTCGAGCCAGCGCGCCCAGACGTCGTCCCGACGCGCGCCGGTCTCCGGCTCGAAGGGCAGCTCGCCGCCCGAGTAGCAGGTCGCCATCGCGACCGTGTTCAGGACGGCGTGCGCGTCGCCGGAGAGGTCGTGCCCGTCCTCGAAGGCCTCCAGGAAGCGCGCGACGTCGCCGCCGTACTGCTCGAGGCCGCGCAACGCGTTCAGGAAGTCCGGGGCGTAGCAGTACTCGAAGTGACAGTCCCCAGCGATGCTGCCGCAGGCGTGAAACACCCCCGGCCGGCGCATGGCCAGGCGCAGCGCGCCGAAGCCGCCCGAGCTCTTGCCGACCACGGCACGCCGCCCGTTCGAGGGATAGTGCTCGTCGACCCATTGCACCAGTTCGTCGGCGACGTAGTCCTCGTAGCGGCCCGTCGCCGCGCCGTTCACGTACTGCGAACCGCCCAGCCTGGTCCAGGCGTCGGGCATCACGATGAGGTGGGGAGGATGCTCGCCGGCGGCCATGGCGCGGTCGAGCCCCTGAACCACCCCCGCCTTCCAAGGGTGCGTCTCGAGCAGCGCGTGGGGCTTGCCCGTGAAGCCGACCAGGAGGAACACCACCGGCAGCGGTCCGTCCGCGGCCTGGGGCGGGACGTAGACCGGCACCTCACGCTCGTGGGGATCGCCGAGGGGATTGCCCTCGAGCGCCGCGCTCGCGAAGGGGCGCAGCTCGAGGCGGCCCTGGAAGGTGTGCGGGTCGCGTAGCCAGCGATCGGAGCTCATGGCGCGCAGCCTAGACAGAATGGGTGGACCGGGCTTCCCAGGTGCGCGGATTACGCTGCTCGGGAAGCAACACCCAGAAGCGGCGCAGAGCCGCATAGGAAGCCGGTCCATGAGCAAGATAGCGAAGTGCGTAGGCCTTGACGTTCACAAGGACAGCATCTCGATCGCAGTCGCGGAGGAGGGGCGCAGCGAGGCCCGTTTCCTGAAGCGGATTCCGTACGACGGCTCGAGGCTGCTGAGAGTCCTCGGAACGCTTGGAGCCTTGGGAGACGTGCACTGCGCGTACGAAGCTGGTCCCACGGGTTACGGACTGCACCGCCTGCTGACAGCGAAGGGAGTGCGATGCGAGGTCGTGGCACCGTCCGAGATCCCGCAGCCGAAGAGAGGCAAGCGAGTGAAGACCGACCGCATCGACGCGATCGGCCTGGCTCACCACCTGCGGTCAGGGAATCTGACCCCGGTCCGAGTGCCGAACGAGGACATCGAGGCGATGCGCGACCTCGTCCGGGCAAGAGAGGACGCGAAGGAAGTCGAGAAGGCTGCGAAGCATCGCCTGAGCAAGTTTCTGCTCCGTCACGAGCTGCGCTACTCGGGCGCGACGAACTGGACCAAGATGCACCTGGAGTGGATCCGTAGCCAGCGCTTCGCACACGAGGCGCAAGAGCACGTGCTGCGGAGGTCCTGCTGCACGCGCCGCTCGGCGGCCCGGCTACTTCGACTTCTTTAGGCGGGCCTTCGCGTAGCCCGGGTAGATTGCCTCTTCGATCAGGCGTACCCGGTCCGTGTAGGGGTGGAAGGCGGCCTTCATCGCGTTGACGGTCACCCGCTCCAGTTCTTGCAGGCCGCAGCCGTAGGTCTGGTGCGCGATCTGAAACTCCTTGGTCATGCTGGTCGCGCTCATCAACCTGTTGTCCGTGTTCAGGGTCACCCGGTAGCCCTCGCGCAGGTAGTAGGGGAAGGGGTGCTCCTCGAGGCTGTCCGTCGCTCCGGTGTGCACGTTCGACGAGAGGCAGACCTCGATCGGGATGCGGTGGTCGAGCACGTAGCGCGCCAGGCCGCCCACCTGGATCACCTTCTGCTCGAAGACGACGATGTCCTCGAACAGGTGCGTGCCGTGGCCGACGCGGTGCGCGCCGCAGAACTGCAGGGCTTGCCAGATGCTCTCCGGACCGAAGCTCTCGCCGGCGTGGATCGTGATCGAGCCGTTGCGGCGCTTGATCAGCTGGAAGGCCTCGATGTGGTGCTTGGCCGGGTGTCCGTCCTCTTCACCGGCCAGGTCGAAGCCAACGACCCCGCGCCCGAACCAGGCGCTCGCCAGCTCAGCCAGCTTGAGGGACAGCTTCTTCGACTGGTTGCGCATCGCGCAGACGATCAGGCCGTACTCGATGCCGTACTCCTCCTGTGCTCGTTCGCAGCCGCGCCGCACCGCGGCCATGACCGCGTCGAGGCCCAGCTCGCCGCCCGTGTGGAAGTGCGGCGCGAAGCGCAGCTCCGCGTACACCACCCCCTCGTTCGCGAGGTCCTCGAGCGCCTCGAAGGCGACCCGTTCGAGGGCTGCCGCGGTCTGCATCAGCGCGATCGTGTGAGCGAAGCCCTCGAGGTACAGGGGCAAGCTGCCGCGCGCCGCGCCCCTGTGGAACCACTCGGCCAACGCGTCGGGGTCCTGCTCGGGCAGGGGGTGACCGGCCGCCTCGGCCAGCTCCAGGACCGTTTCGGGACGCAGGCCCCCGTCCAGGTGTTCGTGGAGGAGGACCTTGGGAAGGGCCCGTAGTTCGTCCCAGCTCAGCGCTTCTGTCATCTGTTCAAGGTAGGGGCCTGGGCAAGCAACTCCAACCCGCATTGAGCCGCTTCCCCCCCGTCCTTATCCTCTTCGGCCATCCTTCCGGATCGACCCCCGAGCTTTCCCTGTGACTGAACCCATCCGCGTCCGCATCGCCCCGAGTCCCACCGGCACCGTCCACCTTGGGCTGGCCCGGACCTCGCTGTTCAACTGGGCGTACGCGCGGCGTCTGGGTGGGACCTTCGTGCTGCGGATCGAGGACACGGACCGCACCCGGTCGACCGCCGAGTCCGAGACGGCGATCCTCGAGGGGCTTGGCTGGCTGGGGATCCAGTGGGACGAGGGTCCCGACGTCGGCGGTCCCCACGCACCCTACCGCCAGAGTGAGCGGGTCGAGCGACACCTGGCCGTCGCCGAGCAGCTGCGCGCGGCGGGGCATGCCTACCGCTGCTTCTGCAGCGCCGAGCGTCTCGAGGAGGTGCGCGCAGAGCAGCAGGCCAGGCAGGAGACCCCGCGCTATGACCGGCACTGCCGGGACCTCGACCCCGCCGAGGCCGCCGCCCGCGCGGAGGCCGGCGAGGCCTTCACC
Source organism: Planctomycetota bacterium (assembly GCA_027623615.1). Lineage (GTDB taxonomy): Bacteria > Planctomycetota > UBA1135 > UBA1135 > JALWOP01. Next base: position 4,647 of record JAQBVH010000085.1, read on the forward strand.
CTGCGCTTCCGTGTGCCCGAGGGCGTCTGCACCTTCCAGGACCTCGTCCGCGGCGAGGTCACGATCCAGAACGTCGAGGTCGACGACTGGATCATGGTGCGCCAGGGCGCGAGCCCGACCTACAACTTCGTCGTCGTCTGCGACGACGCGGACATGCAGATCACCCACGTGCTGCGCGGCGAGGAGCACCTGGTCAACACGCCCAAGCAGCTCTTGCTCTACCGCGCGCTCGACCTGGCGCCGCCCCAGTTCGGTCACCTGCCCCTGATGCTCGGTCAGAACCGCAAGAAGCTGAGCAAGCGTGACGGTTCGGTCTCTCTCGACGACTACATCGCGCTGGGCTACCCGAAGAAGGCGATCCTCAACTTCCTCTGCTTGCAGGGCTGGGCCCTGGACGGTGAGACCGAGGTCTTCTCGATGGCACAAATGGTCGCGGCCTTCGACCTGAAGGACGTCTCCAAGGGCGGCTCGATCTTCGACTTCGAGAAGTTCCACTGGATGGCGGGCGAGTACCTGCGTGAGGAGTCGGTCGAGGAGCTCGCCGACCACTGCGCGTCCCACGTGGTCGCGGCAGGGCTGATGACCGCGGACGAGCTCGCCGAGCGGCGCGAGTGGTACCTGCGCGTCGTCGCCCAGGAGCAGGAGCGCATCCGCCTCTACTCCGAGCTCCCCGCGCGCATCCGCTTCTACTTCGAGGCGCACGACGCGGTCACGTGGGATCCCAAGGCCGAGAAGGGCGCGCGCAAGCGAGGCGACGCCGCCGGCACCCTGCGCGACTACGCGGCCTGGGTCAGCGGGCAGGACCTCTCGAACCCCGCAGCCCTGGGCGAGGCCAGCAAGGCCTGGGTGGGGGAGCAGGGCAAGCAGATCCCTGAGCTGTTCCAGCCCCTGCGCTGCGCCCTGACGGGCCTACCGGGGGGCCCGGACCTGTTCGAGGTGATGGTCCTGCTCGGTCCCGAGGCCGTGGCAGCCCGTCTGCGAGCCGGGGCCGCGCGTTTCGGAGTCGAACCGGCCTGATCGGGACCAGGCGGCGATTGGTCAAGGAATCGGCCCCTCGAGCCGATCCGTACCCCATGGGCGCCCGCACCCCCGACCCGCTGACCTGTGACGACGTCCCGGCGACGGTCCGGGCCTTCGTCTCGCGCGGGCTGCGTCCGGACGAGACCGCTGCCCTGCGCGAGCACGTGGCCGACTGCAAGGAGTGCGCGGCGATCTATCACGACGGGGTCGAGACCGCCGCCCACATCGGTGGGCAGCATCGCACCGAACGGGTCGCGACCGAGAAGGCCGTGCGGCGCTGGCGCCTGCGCCGGGACTCGGTGGCCGCCCAGCTGCCCTCGCCCCGGGGTCGCTCGGCGCGGATCCGCACGCTGCTCTACCCCGCCTTCTTCGCCTACCTGATGGTGCAGATCGTCGGCTTCGGTGGCCCCAAGCAAGCGGGGCTGGCCGTCGAGGTCCTGCGCGGGACCGTCCACGCTTCCGAGCCCATGGAGTCCGGCGAGCTCTGCGCGACCGGCGACGACGGCTGGGCCAAGCTCTTCACGGACGACGCGGAGGCGCGACTCGAACCGGACACGCGGCTCTTCCTCGAGAGCACCGACCCGCTGCGCCTGCGCCTGGTCCAAGGCGTGCTCGAGCTCGAAGGTACCTGGCAGATCACGACCGTGCACGGGTTCGTCGAGCTCGTGGAGGGGCGCGCACGCCTGGACCTCCAGGGGAACTCCCTGGCCTGCGGCTGTGAGCGCGGCGAGCTGCGCTTCTCGGACGCGCGCGGCCAGTCGATCGTCGAGGCGGGCTCCCGCGCGCGCTTCGGCGCAGGGCCGCGTTCCGAGTAGGGACGCCAGGCGGCCCCCGCGACCCAGGCAGGGCCCTCCTCCAGCGAGGACATGAGCCCGGGAAAGGGTATGGGGGACGGCCGGACGAACCGACCATCCCCCACGCAGAGACGATCCGTGGCGAACGACCCCCTCGGACGGGTCACGGGGCAACACACCCCCGGGGGGGTGTGGGCTCAAGCCCAGCGACGAACTCGACCCCGAATCTCTCCTCGATATTCCATAGGGTCGACCGCCCCCGGTGAGGGGGGTCGCCAACGTCTCGTTTCCAAAGATGCGGCAAACGCCTGAGGGCTCAGAGCAGGGCGATCACCCGATGGCGCACGCGGTCACCCGCGTCGACATCCTCGACGGCCGCAAAGACGGTGTCGTCTCCAGCGACAGTACCCAGCATGCCGTCGATGCCTTCACTCTCGAGAGCGCGCGCGATCGCGCTGGCCGCGCCCGCTTCGCAGCGAACGATGACCATGTTCGGACCAGCTGAGCATGTGCCGCGCAGCAGGCTGCTCAGGCTCTCGAGGGGCGTGACCTTCTCGCTCTTGAGCAGGGTGTACATCCCATCCCGCTTGGCTGCCCGCAGGGACCGCAGGTCCCGCGAGAGCACCGGCTGGGTGGTCTGCACTCCGAGCTCAGCGAGGGCCTGAAGGATCTCCTCCTGGCTGGAGCATTGACGCTCCAGCAGGACGGCCTTCAAGATCTCGCGGCGATTCCGGGTCAGGCTCACGGCCAGAGAATAAGTATGCGCGGGCGCTGTCGTCAATCGAATACTTATCGGCGCTCTGTCGATCCCCGAAGCGGGATACCCTTCGGCATGCACGTGGCTCCCAGGCGCTTCGGTTGGGGTCGTCGGGCCCTGTTTCGGCTGGTGGAGCGCGCCTGCGTGGCCCTCGGAGGGCGCGCCCTGTACCGCCGCCGGTGCCTGGACCGGCTGGAGACCCGCGAGGAGGTCCTGGACGTACCCGGCCTGCACAGCGACCTGGAGGGCCTCACGCTCGGCCACCTGTCGGACATCCACGCGGGCGCGTTCCTGCGGCGGGGGGACCTGCGCACCCTGGTGCGACGGCTCGAGGAGCTCGCGCCGGACGTCATCGCGATCACGGGCGACCTGTGCGTGCACCGGGTGGACGAGGCCTTCGAGGTCCTCGACGAGCTGACGGCCTATCGCCCGCCCCTGGGTACCTTCGCCGTGTTCGGCAACCACGACTACAAGCAGCGCCGCGAGGGTGAGCTCGTGCAGCGTCTCAGCGAGCGCGGCGTGGTCGTGCTGCGCAACGCGGGCGTGCGCGTGCCCGTGGGGGGCGCCGTCCTCGCGCTGACGGGCATCGAGGACCTGGAGGAGGGCAAGGTCGTCGATCCGGTGGCGGCCCGCGCCGACCTCGAGCCGGGCGACCTGGAGATCATGCTCTGCCACAACGCCGGCGGCGCGCCTCACCTGGCGCGGCCCGGCTGCGCAGCCATCCTCTCGGGCCACAGCCACGGCGGTCAGATCGATCTACCGATCCTGCGCTGGCTCGGACCGCCGCATCCCGGCGTGCGCGTGCCCCTCGGGCCGACGCAGCTGATCGTGAGCCGCGGCATCGGCGCCCTCGGCGTGCCACTGCGAGTCGGCGCGCCGGCCGAGATCGTGCTCGTGCGCCTGCGCCGCGCCTGAGCGGGTGCGCCTGCTACGATCGAGCCGTGCACGGAAGTCTCGCGCTCCACAAGGGGGTCGTCTACGTGGGCCGCTGCGCGCGGCAGGCTTGGGTGGCGACCTACGACCTCGACGGCCATCGCCTCGAGGGAGGCTTCGCCTTCGAGGGCGAGGAGGGACCCGCGTCGGCAGCGGGGCTCGCCGTGGATGGCGATCACCGCGTGTGGGTCGCCGACGGACTCGGTGGGCGCGTGCGCGCGTTCACCCTCTTCGGTCGTCCGATCGCGGACGTGGTCGACCCGAGCCAGGTCGAGGGCCACGCAGATCGCGCCGGTCGTCTCGGTCGCCCGGTCGGCGTGGCGATCCGTGGCTGCGATGACGAGCTCGAGGTGGTCGTCGCCTCGGCAGGACGCCGCCGGCACGCCCTGCAGGTGTTCCAGCCCCATCGCGGCTACACGGTCTCGTTGCACCCGGAGGCGGGACCGCGCGGCGCATTCCATGACCTGCGCGGGGTGAGTTGGGACGGTGAGCGCATCCTCGCCTGCGAGGCCGGCGCAGGTGCGGTGCGCGTGTACCAGGCTGGGGCCCTGCACTGGAGCCTGCACCTGCCCGTTCAAGGCCATGGTCGCTTCCGGCCCGCGGCCTGCGCCGCCCTCAGCTCGGGGCAGTACCTCATCGCCTGCGCGGACACGGACGCCAGCGCGCTCTTGCTGTGCGACCCGGGCGGCCGCGTGCGGCGCGTGCTCGCCGAGGCGGGCGAGGACGAGGGCCAGGTCTGCGAGCCGAGCGACGTGGTCGTCGAGGAGTCGATCGAAGGTGGGCCGCGGGTCGTCGTGATCGACCGCGCCGGAGCGCGCGTGCAGGTCTTCACCCTCGAGGGCCGTTGCTACGGCACCTTTCCACAACTGACGGGAAGCTGACCGAGCCACGCTTGCCCGGTCGCTGCGCTGACCGTTCCAATGGACCGATGCGGCGCC
>JAQBVH010000086.1 GCA_027623615.1 Planctomycetota bacterium
CTGATCCTCGACGGCGCGCGCGGGCGACACCTCGTGTCCGCGAGCCTCGAGATCGGGATGCACTGGCCGTTGCACGCGACCTCGACCGGCAAGTGCCTGCTCGCGGCGCTGCCCCAGCCGAGCCGCGCGCAGCTCATGGCCGGGCCGATGACGCGCTTCACCGAGCGCACGGTGACGTCGCCCGAGGTCCTCGAACGGGAGCTGAGCGCGATCGGCGAGACGGGCTACGCCGTCGCCGACCAGGAGCTCGAGCCCGAGTACGTAGGCATCGCCGCCGCCTTCCGCGGGCCCCTGGGCCAGGTCGAGGGCGCGATCAGCGTCGGCGGGCCGGCCAGCCGCTTCCCGCGGCAGCGCATCGAGGCCCTGGGCGCCCAGCTGCGGGAAGAGGCCGCGCTGCTCTCCGGAGATGTACGGGTCGCCTGATCCGAATCCGTAGGACCTTCGCGCGTACAGCGGCCCATGGACGTCATCCTTCGCCCCGCCGAGCCGAGCTTCGAGGACGGGCTCGCCTTCGCGCACCACTTCGAAGTGGCCTCGGACGGGCTCTACCGCGTGCTGCTCGGCGGCGGCTCCGACCGCATCGTGGCCAGGGCGTTCCGGTCGCCGGACCACGAGCTGTCCTTCGAGAACGTGACCTTCGCCGAGCGCAGCGGCGTGATCGTCGCCATGGTCTCGAGCTTCGACGCCAGGGCGAAGCAGCAGTTCAGCGACCAGCCCCTCGAGCGCGCGGCGGGCCGGTGGCGCATGGCCCGCCTCGCGACCGTGGTGGGCCTCGGCGCCGGGCTGTTCGCCTTCATGGATCGCGTCGCCGCGGAGGACCACTACCTCCAGGCCATCTCGGTCGACCCCTCCCAGCGCGGCGCGGGCGTCGGCGCCATGCTGATCGGCCAGGTCGAGGCCAGGGCCCGGGCGCAGCGCTGCGCGGGCTTGACCCTGCACGTGGCCGAGAAGAACGAGGGGGCGCGGCGGCTGTACGAGCGGCTGGGTTTCGAGGTCGAGGCCACCTCGCCGCGCTACCTGTGGCTCCCGGGCACGAGCGCGCTGCGGATGAACAAGTCGCTCGCGTAGCTGTAGGCTGCGGGGCATGTTGCGACACGCTCCCTTGCTCCTCGTCGCGGCCCTCGCCGCCTGCGCCAGTGACCGCGGCTCCTGGAAGAGGAGCTCCTACGAGGAGGCCGGGATCGATCGCGCGGCCATCGAGGCGTTCGTGGCCGAGGTCGAGGCTGGGGTGTACGGCCGCGTCGACCACTTCCTGTTGATCCGCGGCGGCAGGGTGGTCGCCGACCACCACTTCGCGCGCGACTACGCGGCCCTGACCGCGGACCTCGAGCTCGAGGACCATCAGTACAGCTACGACCACCCCGACTGGCATCCCTACTACCAGGGCAGCGAGCTGCACACGCTGCAGTCGGTGACCAAGTCGATCACCTCGATCTGCGTGGGCATCGCCATCGACGAGGGGCACATCCCGGGCGGGGTGGCGACGCCGGCCATGTCGTTCTTCGACGGCTATGCACTGGACCTGACCGACGGGTGGCGGCGGGCGATGACCCTCGCGGACGTGCTCACGATGCGCAGCGGCATCGACTGGGACGAGATGCGCTCCTACGACGACGCGACGAACACCTGCATCCAGCTCGAGGCGAGCGACACCTGGATCCAGTTCATCCTCGACCGTCCGATGCGCGAGGAGCCGGGCACGGTCTTCGACTACAACTCGGGCGCGAGCGTGCTGCTCGGCAAGATCGTGCGCGTCGCGACGGGCCAGCGCATCGACGAGTACGCGCGCGAGAAGCTGTTCGCGCCGCTCGGCATCACGGACTTCCACTGGAAGGTCACGCCCGACGGCGAGGTCGACACCGAGGGCGGCCTGTACCTCGCGCCCCACGACCTCGCGCGGATCGCCCAGCTGTTCCTGCAGGAGGGCGAGTGGCAGGGCCAGCGCGTCGTCTCGGCCGAGTGGGTGCGCGCCTCGGTCACGCCGCACGTGGCCGACCTGGCCCCGGGCAACCCGCTCGACGACCGCGGCTACGGCTACCAGTGGTGGGTGCCCGTGCACGCGGACGGTGTGCCGGTCCAGTACCAGGGCAGCGGCTACGGCGGCCAGTTCCCGATCGTCGTGCCCGAGCTCGACCTCGTGATCGTGTTCAACGCCTGGAACATCCACGGCGCCCCGGCGAAGCGGACCTGGAACGCGGTGCAGCGCGTGATCCTGCCGGCGGTGGAGCCGGGGCGCTGAGCGGTCGTCGGCGCCTCAGGCGCCCTTGATCGCGTGGCCCAGCGCCTCCAGGAGCCACGCCGGCCACATCGATGCCGGGGCGGCGTCCGTGCCGCGCAGGAAGGCGTGCTGGTGGAGCGCCAGGTCCTTGACGTGGGCGGGCGTGAGCTCGATGGCGCGCCCCCGGGCGGGGTTCCAGTACAGCGCGCCAACCGCCTGGTAGCTCTCGACGATGATGTGCGGCCCCTCGACGTCGCCGTGCCAGAGGACGTTCGCATTCGGCGTCGTGATGTCGATGTGGCAATGGACGTCGTAGTTCTGCGCGTCCTTGTGAATGCGGATGGGGCGAGCGGCCCCGCCTTTGGGCTTGGTCGTGTAGGCGTTCCGGCCCCAGTAGGAGATCAGGAACTTGCAGGCCCAGATGTCGTAGCGCACGTCGTAGAACTGGCGCCGGCTGTTCGCGGGCATGCCGACGGTCCCGTCGAACTCGTCGGGGAACACGGAGAGGGTCCCGAGGGGGTGCTTGCGCACCCCCTTCTTCACGTGACCCTGCGCGTTCCAGGTGTTCTCGACCTGGGTCTGGCGCTGGACCTCGGCGGCGCGCAGCTGCGCGGCCTGCAAGCGGACTTCCTCTTGCTTGGGGGCGGGCTTGGCGACGGGGATTCTCATGGGGCTTTGGCAGGTGAGCGAGGCGAGGTGGCCGGCGCAAGCCAGGCCGCCCCGGTCCCTCGGCGGGCCCCCAGACCCTGGCCTGCATGGCACTGAACATCCGGCGGATGTCGACTCGGCTGGAGTGGAAGTGACCGCCACCAACCTCGGAGCCCGCGACGAGCGGGCTTCGAGGTGAGAACGCCTCAGATTCCTGGATTGCCTGCCGAGGCGCCGATCAATGGCGCAGACTCCTAGCCCGGGGTGATCGACCTCGACGAGGTTCGACCCCGCGTCGCTCCCGGGTGCGGGGGTCTGCGATCCTCCACGCGACCTGCGCAGACGCAGTCGTAGGGCGCGAGTTCCGCGCGATCGGTGCCCCGGCCGGCCCGCTGGGCGTCGGGAGCTATTCTGGTCCCATGGTTCGGATCCTCCTGCTCCTCGCCCTCGCCCTCCCCGGACTCCTTGGCTGCGCCGGCCCGCGCCAGGCCGACGTCTCCGGCTTCGACGCCGAGGGTGTGCTCGTCCGCCATCTGCGCGTGCGGGTTGCTCCTTCACACACCAAGGACTTCGAGGCCCTGGTCGCGCGCTGCAAGGCGGCCGCGCAGGACGCCGGGCTCGGGGACGAGCACAGCTGGCTCTGCTACCGCGAGAGCCCCGGCCGCTACTGGTTGCTCTGGTTCGGCCAGGACGAGCTGGCGATTCCCACCGGACGCGACGGCCTGCGGGCGTTCGCTGAACACCTCGCACGCGCCGGCGATGGCGCCGCGCAGGACGACGTCGCTGCGCGCCTCGAGCGTCTCGAGGTCCACCAGGAGTGGAACGTCCTGCATCGCCAGCACGGGCCCTGGTCCACGGTCGAGAGCATGTCGACCAGGACCCACCCGATGGCACGCATGATGGTGCGCAGCGTGCGCCCCGGCCACGAGCAGGCGTTCCACGACGCGCTGACCGCGCGCACGAGCTTCCTCGCGCAGCGCGGCTACCCGCTGCCGATCGAGGGCTTCGTGACCCTCGCGGGCAGCCCGGGCACGGCCCTGCAGGTGGTGTTCCCGACCGACTGGGTCAGCTTCCACGGCACGCACTCCTTCGGCGCCTTCGTGAAGGCGCTGTCCGCCGAGGACCAGGCCGCCTACGCCGACGTGAAGGCGCGCTTGATGGAGACGATGTCGCGGGCGGAGTTCTACGACGGCGAGGTGTTGCCCGAGCTGTCGTTCTGAGGCTCGTCGCGGAGCGACTCCCGGGTGGCAGGCACGCCTCGCCCAATGCTCCAGGCACTCGCGTCTCCGCTCGAACTCACCTCTCCTCGACCTGCCAAGAGCCGCGAAGAGTGACGTACCCTGGTTGGCAAGGAGTCCCCATGAAGCTTCGTGCCCGCGCCGCCCTCTTCGCCTTTTTCGTCGTCGCCATCCTCAGCGCCCAGCAGGTCGCCGCCCTCGCGAGCGACCCGGTGGAGACTCCGCCCAGGCCCGATGGGAAGGAGGCGGACATGAGCAAGCCCGTTCAGGTCTACATCCTGATGGGGCAATCCAACATGTTGGGCTTCGGGAAGGTCCAGGGACTCGCGGATGCCTGCAAGAACAAGGGCCTCTACCCGTACCTCATCGACGACGACGGCAACTGGACGGTGCGCAAGGACGTGCGCTTCGTGCGCGTGATGTGCTCCGGCAGTGGGCCCAGCAAGACGTACAACAACGAGTGGATGACCATCTCGGGCAACATCGGACCGGAGATGGGGATCGGTCACCATGTCGGGCACGTCACCGAGGCGCCGGTCATGATCCTCAAGTCCTGCATCGGCAATCGCAGCCTGGGTTACGACCTGCTGCCGCCGAGCGCCGAGGGCTACGCAGGCAACCCCGACCCCTCCAAGAGACCGACGCCCGGTCCCTGGTACGCCGGCGTGCAGTACGACGGTGACGTGGCGGCCGCCAAGCAGGTCCTGGCCGACCTGGGCAAGCACTACCCCGGCGCCAAGCGGTACGAGGTGGCCGGCTTCTTCTGGTGGCAGGGCGACAAGGACTTCCGCAACGCCGAGCACGCCGCCAGCTACGAGAAGAACCTCCTCTGCCTCATCGAGTCACTGCGCGAGGACTTCGACGCGCCCAATGCGAGGTTCGTGTGCGCCACCCTCGGCCAGACCAGCAAGGGCGCGGGAGGCCCTCAAGGTCAGATCCTCGAGGCCACCCTCAACATCGACGGAGAGCGGGGCAAGTACCGGGACCACAAGGGCATGGTCGCCTCTGTCTACTCGCACCCTCTCAGCATGGGTGGCAGCTCGAGCGGCCACTACGGGGGGAACGCCGAGACGTACATGAACATCGGCCAGGCCATGGGGGAGGCCATGGCCAGGCTGATCACGAACGGTCCCGGCGCGCCCGTGACCGTGGCCGGTATCGACATCGATGAGCTCGATGGCTCCCTCAAGAAGGCCTACAAGTGCATCGTCGACGGCAAGCTGAACCAGGCTGGCGAGTCCATCGGACCCTACCTGGCCGCAGCCGACGGCAAGCCCGCGGAGCAGGTGGCTCACGCCCGCAAGCTCGAGGAGCACCTGACGGGCCTCGTCGAGGCGTCCATCGAAGCGATGGAGGACTTTCGGAACAAGGGCCACTACTGTCAATTGAGAGACGCGCTCGCCGAGAACGACAAGAGCCACTCAGGCATCGCGGCCTACGATCGCATGCAGGTGCTCTGGGCTGCCGACCTGGCCACCGAGGAGGCCATCCGCGAGATGGTCATCGGGGACGAGCTCGGCGCCATCGTCGCGAGGAAGGAGCGCACGAGCGAGGCCGCGTTCTTCGGGCTGATCAACGCCTTCATGGCGGAGCACCCGGACTCCGCCTATGCCTTCATGGCGGAAGACCTGATCGAACCGACCAACGCTGCCCTCCAGGACCTCTTCCATGGGATCGAAGACCTCGAGGACCTGGGAGACATGTACTCCAAGTACGAGGTGATCGAGGAGGCCAGCAGCCGGTTCGCGAAGATCCCCAGGTTCGACGAGGCCGCTGAGAGGTGGGCCGCGGAAGCCAAGGACCCCGCCGTGAAGGAGTCGATCTCGGCGGGCAAGGCCTATGCGGACGTCTTCGAGGATCTCGCCAAGCTGAAGGAGAAGCTGGCCAGCAGCCAGGCCAAGGACAGGCAGATCACCAGTCCCAGCAAGCGGGCCAAGGCAGAGGAGCGGACGATGAGCAGTCACCTCAAGAAGCTCGAGTCCCTGGCGGACAAGCTGGAGAAGCTGGCCGACAAGCACGAGGGAACCTACTACGGCCGGGCGGCGCGCAGGAGCTTCCAGGACTACACGGACAGCAAGGGCCAGACCCTCACGGACGCACGTGAGAAGTGAACGATCGCGCGCCTACTCATCGTCCTCATCGTCGCCGGCGTATCCGAGATTGAGCAGGTCCTCGTTCAAGGCCTCGCTCAGGTCGACGGTGACGTGCTCGCGGGGCACGGGGCGGATCTTCGATTGGATGTGAGCCAGGCGCTCTTGCAGACGCGCAAGGACCTCCGGCCTTTGGGATGCGAGGTCGCGCAGCTCTCGCGGGTCTCGCCCGATGTCGTACAGCTCTGCGGCTCCGGAAGGCTCTTCCTGCAAGAGCCGCCACTCCCCGATCGTCAGACCCCATAGCTGCGCGCCCTTCTTGGCCCGGCACGTCAGGAGAGGGCGGTCGAGATCGGGCTTGGCGTCGAGGGCCGACAGGAGGGCAAAGCCGTCCAGCGTCGTCGGCTGGGGTAGGTCGAGCAGCTCGAGGACGGTCGGGAGGAGATCGGTGTGATGGGCGGGCAGCGCCGTACGGCGCGGCGCGACACCCGGGACGCTGATCAGGAGCCCGGCACGCGCGAGCTCTTGATGGACGCTGTAGCGGTGCATGACGTCACCGTGATCGCCGAACTCCTCGCCGTGGTCGGTGACGACCACCACGAGCGTGTCCTCCAGCCACCCCATCTCGTCGAACAGGCGCTCCAGCTGGGAATCGAGGTAGGCGATCTCGCTGCGGTAGCGGCAGATCGAGCGGCAGCCCCGCGGGGTCTCGTGCGGACACCACGGGTGCCGCTGCTGGTAGGGCACGTGTGGGTCCATGTAATGCAGGTACGTGAACGTGGGCTGGTCGGGCTGGAGCTCCTGCGAGAGACGGCGCAGCTCGACGGCCATCGCCTCCGCGTCCCGGTAGGAGTGTTCGCTGAACAAGTCGAAGCCGCGCGAGAAGCCGAGCGCCTCGCAGAAGTTCGGATTCGCGCCCACGCCGATCGTCTGGTACCCGGCGTCCGCGAGGTGCTCCGTCAGGGTGCGGACGGAGCCGGGCAGGGCGACGAGCTCGACGCTCGAGACGAACTCGCGCACCGTCTCGTCCGGCCGCCTGTCCCTCGTGAGCCCGAGCAGGTTCCCCTCGACCCCGTGGCGCGGGGGAATGAGCCCGGTGAACACGGAGGCGGTGCTCGGCGCCGTGCAGGTCGCGGCCGCCCAGGCGTTCTCGAAGACGACGCTCTGTGCGGCCAGGCGGTCGAGAAACGCTGTTGGCGTCGGGTCCTCGTCGGTGAAGGGACCGAGGTGATCGGCGCGCGCCGTGTCGATCATGATGAACACGACGTCGGGCCGCCAAGGCGCGGGCGCTTCGACGCCGCAGGCAGCGGAGAGCCAGAACATGAGGAGGGCACTCGCGCGCCTCCAGTGCCCACGGGCGCGGCGCTGCCCGGGATGTGGCAGCCCGCGATCGACCTGCATTGGCTGTCCGTTCACCCGATCCATCTGCTGCAGACTACTCCACCTTCAGCGGGCTGCCCCGCTCCGCGAGCTGGGCGATCGCGCTGGAGCCCTTCGAGCCCCGGTCTGCGGCCGGGCGCCGGGGGAGCCGAGCTGGCCCGGGAGCCGGCGCCAGGCCGAGCATCGCCCGGGAGCCGCAGATCCAGCCTCGAGAGGTCAGCGCGTGGCCCCTGGCCGTACCCTGGCTGGACCGATGCCGAAATTACTCCTCCTCCTTCCGGCGCTCACCCTCGGGTGCGCTGCCGATCACAACGAGCGCGTCGTCGACGTCGCGGGCTCCGGGCCCGCCTGGAACTGCAAGGCGCGGGTCGAGCTCTCCTCCCTCTGGGAAGCCCTGCGCGCGCGCTACGACGCGGACGGCGACGGCCGCATCCCGCGCGAGGACTATCCGCGCGGTGACGTGCGCTTCGCGAACTTCGACCGCACCGAGGACGGCGTGCTCAGCGCCGCCGACTTCCCGACCGACCGCCACTTCAACGGGTTCTCGCACTTCATGCTCGGGCAGGCCGACGCGGACAGCGACGGCAGCGTCACCAAGGATGAGTGGTGGCTGTTCTGTTCGGAGTGGGACAGCAACGGGGACGACGTCGTCGTGAGTGAGGAGGTCGAGGAGTTCCTCGGCCCCTGGGTCGAGGACTGGACCCTGTTCCTGCTGTCGTTCGATCAGGATGCCGATGGCGACTTCGATCGCTACGACATGCACCTGACGTTCGCGGACCAGGACTACGACGGCGACGGCAAGCTCGCCGGCAAGGAGCTCTCAGGTTGGCAGTCCCCGGTGGCGCGCGAGGAAGGTGACGCGCCGGAGGTCGGCAGCGAGGCGCCGGGCTTCACCCTCGGCCACGCCGGCGAACCCGAGCGCAGCTTCTCCCTGGAGAGCGCCCTCGCGGAGCAGCCCGTGGCCCTCCTGTTCGGCAGCTACACCTGACCGCCCTTCCGCGAGTCAGCCGGTCGGCTGAACGAGCTGCACGCCACCTACGGCGACGACGTCACCTTCGTCCTGGTCTACGTGCGCGAGGCCCACGCCATGGACTCGAGGCTGCCGATGCTGTTCGGCGAGATCGAGGATCCGGTCACCCTCGCGGAGCGTCACCAGATGGCCGTGTTCAGCTCGACGCAGCTGGGCTTCACGATGCCGTCGGTCGTCGACGACATGCAGGACAGCGTGGGCGTGGCCTACGACGCCTGGCCCGAGCGCCTCTTCCTGGTCGACCGCGAGGGTAAGGTCGCCTACCGCTGCGGGCCCGGCCCCTTCGGGTTCGATCCGGACGGGCTCGAGGACGCGCTGCG
>JAQBVH010000087.1 GCA_027623615.1 Planctomycetota bacterium
CTCGTGGTTCGGATCCGACGAACAGCTCAGATCGCCGCGAGCGCCTCGGTCAGCTTCGCGTGGGTCTCCGGCTGCAGCTGGGCGTACTCCTCGGAGTTGTTGCCCGGCTGGGTCTGGCCGGTCAGGCGCACGTAGAGGTCGTAGAGCTTCTGCTCGACCGGGAACTTGTAGTTGAAGGTCTTGAGGCGCTTGCCGGCGATCTTGGAGAGGAGCTTGCGCATCCACATCGGCCCCTCCTGCACGTGCATGTCGTAGATCGCGGCGGTGTTGTTGTAGCGCTGCCAGGTGCTGCGCACCTTGTCCGGCAGGGGCGTGTTCTGCGAGTTGTACTTGTACTCGAAGCAGTCGCCCCACTCGGCGAAGTCCTTGGGCGGCACGTAGCCGAGCTTGATGGCCTGGTTGAAGTCCTCGGTGCCCGGGATCGGTCGGAACGGGTACACGTCCGAGCCCGCGATCGGATAGAGGAACTTCGTGTGCGCCGCTTCGCGCAGGGTGGCCTCCATCGACTCCTGGCTCTCGCCCGGGAAGCCGATGATCCAGAACGTCCCCGGCACGATGTTGCGCTTGCTCAGCTCACCGATCGCCATGGGGATGTGGTCGATCTGGATGTGCTTCTTGATGCGGTCCTGCATCTCCTTGGTGCCGGCCTCGGCGCCCAGCCAGAGCAGGTGGCACTTGGAGTCCTCGAGCAGGTCGAGGGTCTCCTGCTTGTACCGCATGATCGTCTCGATCTCGATCGTGCCGTTCCAATGGATCGGCACCTGGAGATCGACCAGGCCCTCGCAGAACTCCTTGGTGCGCTTCTCGGCCACGCCGAAGTTGGCGTCCTGGAAGCGCAGCACGTCGAACTTGAAGCGCTGCTGCAGCTCGGCGATGTCCTCGGCCAGCGCCCTGCCCGGGACCGCTTTCCAGCGGCGACCCGTGAGGGCCGGCGAGCAGCAGAACGAGCAGGGCTCGGGGCAGCCGTAGCTCGAGAAGTAGCTGAAGCCCCGCGGCGGGTTCTCCGGGGTCCAGTGTCCGGGCAACGGGAAGCGGTGGCGCACCTTGAGGTTGTGGGTCGGGCGCACCTGCAGCGCGGCGTAGCGCTCGTAGTCGAGCAGCTCCCACGGGGTCGGTTCGATCTTGTCGAAGCCGACCACCGGACGGTGGTCCGTGTAGATCACCTGGCCGTCGCGCTTGACGGCCAGCCCGGGCACGTTGGCCAGGTCCTCGCCGGCGTCCAGCGCCTGCACCACCTCGCGGAAGGTGATCTCACCCTGGCCGATGCCGACCGCGTCGGCGATGTCGTGCTCGAAGTAGAGCTCGGGGATGACGCTGGGGAACCAGCCGCCCCAGATGATCGGCAGGTCCGGGTGCTTCTCGCGCACCATCTTGGCGGCGACGTACCCGTCGTAGACCTGGTAGCCGAGGATGCACGAGCTCGCGAAGCAGAGCGCACCCGCGCAGGCCTCGTCGATCTTCTGCAGGTAGTCCGGATCGACCATCGCGTCGATCATGATCACCTCGTAGCCGTCCTTTACCGGACCGGAGGCGATCTGCAGGAGCTCGAGGGGCAGCAGGTCGGCGCTGAACGTCTCCCCGCGCCCCGGGTCGGCCCGGTGGGGGAGGAACAGAACGATCTTCTTCTTGCGCTGAATCATCGGGGCAATCGGAGCGAGATCAAACGGGCGCGCTCGGGGTGACCCCCGGGGTGCGGTCCTGCTGCGGGTCCTTGGTGATCACGTCCGCGGGGCGCTGTCGCGTCGCCTTCACGTACATGTGGAAGATCTTGTGCTCGACCGGGAAGGCGTACTTGCCGTGCTTCAGGCGCCAGCCGGAGATGGCCTTCATGACCTTGCGGATGCCCTCGCCGCCTTCCATGGCCAGGCCGTCGTAGAAGGTCGAGGCCACGCCGTAGCGCTTCCAGCGACGCACGACGTGCTCGGGCAGCTGCAGGTCGTCGATCTCGAGCTTGTACTCCAGGCAGCTACCCCACTCCTCGAAGGTGCGCGGCGGCTGATAGCCGAGGGCCACGGTCTTGTCGTAGTCCTCGGTGCCCGGGATCGGCCGGAAGGGGAAGATGTCCGAGGCGGAGCGCGGGTAGAGGTACTTGATCCGCGCGGCCATGCGGATCGTCTCCTCCATCGATTCGACGCTCTCACCGGGGTAGCCGATGATCCACGACGTGCCGGTCGTGATGTCGCGCTTGTTCATCTCGCCGATCGAGCTCGCGAAGTGATCGACGGCGATCTTCTTCTTGATGTTGTTCTGCTGCTCTTCGGAGCCGGCCTCGGCGCCCATGGAGACCATGTGGCACTTGGACTCCTGGAGCAGGTCGAGCGACGATTCCTTGTAGCGGTGGACCGTCTCGACCTCGTAGCAGCCTGACCACCAGAAGGGCGACCCGTTGTCGATCAGCTCGGTGCAGAACTCGTTGGAGCGCTTCTCCGCGACGCCGAAGTTGGCGTCCTGGAAGCGCATCACGTTGAACTCGTAGCGGTCCTGCAGTTCCAGGAGACGCTGGGCGGTCTCCTTGCCCGGGATCGCCTTCCAGCGCCGGTTGGTGACCCTCGGCGAGCAGCAGAAGGTGCACGGCTCGGGGCAGCCGAAGCTCGAGAAGTAGCTGAAGCCACGCACCTGCGTGCCGGGCTTCATGTTCCACGGATCCGGGTACTTGTGCCGCAGCTTGTACGGGCCCGGGTCGTTCTGGAGCGCGACGTACTCCTCGAAGTCGATCAGGTGCCAGGGGCAGTCGGGGATCTTGTCGAAGCCGATCACCGGGCGGTGGTCCGTGTAGACGACCTTGCCGTCGCGCTTGATCGCGAGGCCAGGCACGTTGGCCAGGTCCTCGCCGCTGTCGAGCGCTTGCACCACCTCACCGAAGGTGATCTCGCCTTGTCCGAGGCCGACCGCGTCGGCGATGCCCTCGTTCAGGTAGAGCTCGGGGATCACGCTCGGGAACCAGCCGCCCCAGATGATCGGCAGGCTCGGGAACTTCTGCCTGATCTTGCGCGCGACCTGGGCGCCGTGGTCGACCTGGTAGCCGAGGATGCACGAGCTCGCGAAGCACAGCGCGCCGTCGCACAGCTCTTCGAGTCGACGCATGTAGTCCGGGTGGACCATCGCATCGACGATCACGACCTCGAAGCCGTCGCGCTCCGGGAGGGTTGCGATCTGCAACAGCTCCAGGGGGAGCAGGTCGGCGGCCACCCTCACACCCTCGTCGGGGTTTGCCCGATGGGGGAGGAAGAGGACGACTCGTTTCTTGCGTTGGATCATCGAGATGCGGTGCGTCGGGTGCGGGGTCGAGTCTGACGTAGACGTTAACCTGACCAGCGCCAGCAGGGGTCCAAGGGCCGATTCGACGCGATGACGGTCCTCACTGGAGGGCGATCCGAGGACGGGAGGGAGGGCGGGAGGGAGAGTTGCGCATCGGGCACCCGGGAGAGGGCTCGACGGCTTGATTGTACCTCTATCGAACCAGGCGCGGGGTGCCGTCCGGCAAGACCCAGACGAGGTGTTACCCGCATGCGTCCCAGGATGGGATCAGGACTCCTGGCGCAGGCGTGCTGCCCTGCGAGGGCTCCTCTGCGGCGCGCCGAGGTTCAGCGCGCGGAGTAGTGTTCAAGCACCCAGGCCCGCCACGCCTGGTCGAACTGGGCGTAGGTCATGCCGAGCTCCTCCTTGAACGCCTGTCGGTGCTCGTCCGGCAGGGTCGAGCCGTCCGGGATGTGCTTCTCGTCGAGCAGCCCGGAGATGCGATCGATCAGCTTGCCGAGGAAGCCCGGGTGCGCGCGCTGCAGGTAGTCGATCATCGACCACGTCGTGAAGTGATGCTCGAGCTCGAGCCCGGCGAAGTCCTTCAACGCCATGAGGCGCGCCATGCTCGGCGCCTCCTCGGACAGGACGAGCTTGCGCACCTCGGGTTCCCAGTTGTCCTTGCGCGTCTCCTCCGCGACCGCGCCCTCGCTCGAGTCGAACGAGTTGTACTCCGGCGCGATCTGGCGCCCCATGTAGTGCGCCATGCCCTCCCGCAACCAGATCGGCTGATCGTAGGAGTAGTGCCGGTAGCCGTTGAGCAGCATCTGCGTCATGTTGAAGCGCAGGTGCGCGTGCAGGGCGCGGTCGATGCGCAGGTGGTGCTCGGCCGGGACGACGAGGTGCAGGATGTCCTTGTCGAGGATGTTCCAGCGCTGGGTGCGGCTGTGACGCAGGCCGAAGTACTGGCGCAGGTAGTCCTTGGTCGCAGAGCCGGAGGTCAGCACCAGGACCTCGAACTTGGCCTTCTGGCCGAGGTACGGCCCGATGCCCATGTACTTGCCGGTCGTGTCCCAGACCGTCTTCCCGTCGGGGAAGTCGGCGTCGGTCACCCCGAGCAGCTCCTGGAACTCCTTGTAGATCCCCTCGAGGCGCAGGGCGTAGAGGTACGCGCGCATCCATGGATCGATCGTGCGCATCTTCGGGTCGACGTCAGGCCAGTGGACCTGGATGGCGCCCAGCTCCGCGCGCAGGCTCTGCTTCTCCTCCTGGCGCACCTTGTAGCCGCCGAGGCCGAACCCGAGCTTGAAGTGGGCGGTCTCGACCCAGCGCACGTCCTGCGCGAGCAGCCGCCGCTCGAGGTCGCCGGTGGTCGCTTCGTCCCCGAACGGAAACCCGCCGATGGAGACGACGCCGAGCTTGGCCAGCAGCTCGAGGTCGCCGCCGGTGTAGGGGCAGTTCACCGGATCGTTGGCCGGCTTGGACTTGTCGTTGAGCCGCTGGGCGTGCAGGGGGCTGCCGAGGAGGACGACGACGAGGAGGGCAAGTAGGGGGATCTTCACCGGCTCACTCGAACTCGTAGAACGCGGGGAGGATGCCCTCCCAGCCGGGCGGGTCCAGGGACCGGACGGGGAGCTTGGCGCGCGCGTCGAGGGTGATGGCTTGCAGCTCCTCGAGGGGTACGAAGCGCACGGTCAGGGTCTCGACGGTGATGGGGGTGTCCGGCCGGAAGCCTTCAGGCGGCGGTTCGGTCAATGCGCGCGCCACGACGAAGCCGCCGGCGATGGGCAGCACCTCGGACCACTGGCCCCGCTCGAGGTCGATGACCGTCCCCCAGACGCTGAGGTGATGACCGAAGGCATGCCCCGTGCGCTCCTCGATCGGCGCCGCGCCCTCCGGGAGCTCGCGGCCGGCGACCAGGTGCTCGCGCAGGGCCAGGATCTCCTCGTAGGCCGCGCCGCTCTCCCCGGGGAAGACCGCCCGCACGACGGCCACCGGCAGGGAGATGTTCGCCAGCGCCTTGCGGCGCCAGGAGCGCTCGGTCTCGTCGGGCTCGAGCAGCGAGACCGTGCGCACCCAGCGCTCGATCTCGGCGGCGTGGATGAACACTGGCTCGGCCAGATACTCACCCGGCCCGATCTGCACCACCGCGTCGGCAGGGACCTCGATCGCGGGGGGCGCGTGCTCCTGCACCTCGTCGTCGCAGGAGGCGACGAGCAGCACGCCGCCGCAGAGGGCGGTCGCGAGGAGCGTCTGGGGAGGCAGGCTGCGCATGCTCTTGATAGGACGGTCCGCGTGGGTGGTTGCGCGCGAATCAGCGCGCGGGGCGCAGGTCGTAGCGGGCCACGAAGGGTAGGGCGCGATCCACCAGAAAGCGGTAAGCAGCGTGGATGTGTTCCGCCACCTGCTCGAGACCGTCCGGCACCGCGAGCGGGCCACGCACCGCCTGCAGCTCGAGGAACAGGGAGCGCGGATCGTTGTGATAGGACTCGATGCGCAGGTCCATGGGCAGCTCGTCCTGCTCCGCGGGGAACGAGAAGCGCAGGCCGAAGAGGCCCGGTTCGCGTCCGAGGGCTTCGAGCTCGTCCTTCACCCCGAACACGCCCTCGCGCATCAGGGCCCGCGAGTCGTCCCAGTGACGGGGGTTGACCAGGCTGCGTAGGGTGACCTGGCAGCCATGCACACCCAGGACGCCGCGGCTGGGGAGGGCCGCCTCGAGGACCTGGATCACGCGCCGGGCGAAGTCCTCCGGGGTCAGGGCGGTGCGTTCCTCCCGGAATTGGACCCGGTCCTGGAGGAGGGCGACCTGGGACACGACCCCCTGTCGGCCACCCGGGTTGGACAGGACGACGCCCCCGGGGACCGGCTGGAAGCTCACGTAGGGGGGTGGTCCGCCCTCGAAGAGCTGGTTGTGGACCTGCTGGAGGGCCCGCGCGTCCGGCTCGACGGGCGGGTGGGGAAGCTCGGCCAGGAGGGCGATGGTGCGCGGTTGGTACTCCACGCGCACCAGGCTACCCGCCGAGACGGGCCTCGGATGCCCCCGCGGACCGGGCGAAGGCCGTTTCCGCTCCAGTCCCGATCCGGAGCAGTCGATTTCAAGTTTCCTCTCTCGCTGACCCCAGACGCCCGTACGCTCTCTCCCCGATTTCCCATGGGGATGGCCTGCCTGCCATCCCTGGACCTTCGACCCCGGCCCGATGAAAGCCTTCACAACCACTGCGCTGCTCGTGGGCGTGCTCCTGTCCGGAGTCGCGACCGCCCAGGAGGAGACCTCCGAGTTCGGCGAGCCGCTCGTCGTCAACGGCGTCCGCATTCCCGACCTCGAGATCAAGCGCTTCTTGATCTACGGCCCCGGCCGCAACGCCCTCGAAGCCCGCAAGCTCGAGATCCTGATGAGCCAGGAGCTCGAACTCCGCGTCTACACCATGCGTGAGGACATGGCGGGTGAGCAGCACGGTTCGGGGTACGACGACCTGACCGACGATCAGAAGGCTGGGATCGACACCGTGGTGACGGAGTCCATGGCTCGGTACGACGTCGATCGTGATGAGGCCAAGGCCAAGATCGCCGAGCAGGTCACGGACTTCCAGCAGCGTTATCCGACCCTCGATCCGTCCACCGAGACGCGCCGCGCCTACCGCACGGTCGAGTGGTACGAGGACCAGGTCTACCAGACCATGCGCTTCGACCGGATGTTCTTCCCCGGACACACGGACAACTGGCCGCCCCTTACCGTCGAGGCGATCCACGCCGGCTCTCCGAACTACGACCTGGTGAAGGACTACCAGGAGCATTGGGACTATCGCAAGGCGGAGTCCGAGGAGACCGGTGAGCCGATGAAGGAGGAGCAGGACATGATGATGACCCTGCTCCGGGACTACGTCATCGCCGCTCTGAACAGCCTGGTCGACACGCGCGTCGCGGTTGATGGTCTGGACCAGGAGGTCGTGATGACGATCGAGGGCCTGGGTCTCTTCGACGAGGTCCTGACCAACGACGTGTACGAGGAGTTCAAGCACGGCTTCACCTGGCGTGACATCGTCGAGGCCAAGCGCTTCCTTGCTCTTCAGTCGGCCGCACAGCAGAAGCTCGAGTCGCTCGGTGCCCTGCAGGACCGCGACGAGTACCTCGACCAGATCCGCGAGACGCGCGAGGCCCTGGCCGCCAACATGTTCAACTGGCAGTTCATCGCGCTGATGGGCCACCAGTTCCCCAGCGAGGAGGCCTACACCGAGCACGTCTACCTGCTGGACTCGTTCAGGAAGACGATCGAGGAAGACCTCATCTTGGGTGAGGGCAACAAGCTCTCGCCGGCCCTCGCGGCCAACATGGACTACGCCAACGTCGTCATGGGCCTCGGCCGCTGCCTGACCGAGGTCTGCTTCGTCTCCGCCTTCGACTTCCCGAAGAACGAGTGGCGCGCAGGGGGCTTCGCGGAGGCCGAGCGCCGGGCGATCGCCCTGCGCGGTGAGGTCGACGCCTACATCGACCGCCTGAACACGGCGGACGACGAGAAGATGAAGGCCGTGGCCGAGGGCAAGAACTACGAGTGGCCCGAGGACCTGATCTCCTTCGACCAGTACTGGTCCAACTTCCTCGACCTGAACTCCGAGTTCTGGGATCCGCCGCTGCCGATGACCGGCAAGGCTCCGCCGGACATGGGTCGCAAGAACAAGGGTCGCTTCCAGAGCGAGGCGATGACCCGCAACGACTACAAGCGCTCGATCGGTGAGAGCTCCTACTACTGGTACCTCTGGGACACGAACACCACCGACACGGTCTTCATGGAGCAGGAGGAAACCACCGTCGGCGGCCCGTACGTGGGTGCCTGGGGTTACTACATCATCTACCTGCGCAAGCGTCAGGCGCCCACTAACCCGCTCAACCTGAGTAGTGAGCGCCACGTGGAGCTGATGATCGACGACTACATCCGCAACCAGTTCACCAAGTTCGCGCATCAGGCCCTGGGCGAGTACGAGGTCAAGGGGCTGCCCGAGTTCGACGGCTCCTACAGGTAGGGCCGAACGATCCTTTGAGTCTGCGACCCGCGGTCCTTGGACCGCGGGTCGCTGTGCATTTGGGCCTCAGCGGAGGGCGCTCGTCGACGGGTTGGCCCGGCACCGCTGGACATCGCCTTGCCTGGGCTCGATGATCCCGCCCTCCTTGAAGGTCGACGCCAGAAACCTCGGGCGCCTGTTGTGGCCCCACTTCCGCCCCTTCCGCTGGGGGTTCGTAGGCGTCTTGATGCTCGGGTTCGTGCCGTCGGTCGCCCAGCAGTCCGCGGTGCTGCTGATCAAGCCGGTGTGGGAGGTGCTCTTCCTGGAAGAGATCCAACCCCCGGACGACGGACTGGCGAAGGTGGGCGCCGACGAGGAGACCGAAGAGGACAAGACCACGGAGGACGCCAGCGGGCTGCCGACTCCGAGCTGGGTCGTCGAACTCAAGCGAGATTTCTCCCGGCTGGTCCTCGGCATGGACGGCGTCCCCGAGGGTCTCGCCGAACGCCGGGGCCTCCTGATCCGTGTCGCACTGATCATTGCAATCGTGGCGTTCCTGGCGGCAGGCTCGAACTACGCGTTTTCGGTCCTGGGGACGTGGATCGCCTACAAGGTGGTCGTGTCCATGCGGCGCGACCTCGCCCAGCACTTGATCGGGCTGTCACTGCGCTATCACGGCG
>JAQBVH010000088.1 GCA_027623615.1 Planctomycetota bacterium
TGCCGGCGGCGCGCCCCCTGCGCCTCTCCCTGCGCGGCGACCGCGTGGACGCGGCGGATGCGTCGCTGGTGCTGGCACCCCTCGTCGAGGGCGAGCAGCGCGAGCTGGTCGTGGCCCTCGAGGCGCGCGCCGCGGTGCCCTGCGAGGCCTTGATCATCGACGCGGAGAGCGGCGCCCCGATCGCCGGGGCCGAGCTACGCAGGCGCCACACCGAGCCCGGGCCCGCGACGGCCTGGACGGTGCGCGGCGTCCCGTCGGCGATCAGTGAGGAACGTGGGCGTGCCACCCTCGCGCGTCCGGCTGGACAGGCGGCGACGTACCAGGTCGACGCTCGCGGCTACGGCCCGGCGACGTTCCGGGTCAGCGGAGAGGAAACCGGCGCCGCGCGCACCGTCCGCCTCTCCAGGGCCGCGCAGGTCGAGCTGCGGCTCGACGGCGCCGTCGATGCGGCGGCGCTGCTCGCCCGCGTCCACTGTCCACCAGGCGAGGTCGACCGCGGCGGCGGAAACTTCGCCGCCGGGGCAGAACTCGAGTGGGTCGAGCCGTTCGGCCGCGATGGCCGCGTCACGGTCACGGGGCTTCCTGCCCACGCCGCGCTGCAGCTCGAGGTGCTCGACGAGCGCGGCGAGCTGGTCGTGCCCTCCAGTCCCCTGCGCCTCGCCCCCGCGGAGGCTCGGGTGATCGAGCTCGACCTGGCGGGCGGGGTGCACGTGTTCGGCGCCCTCGCAGGCGCTGACGGCGCACCGATCCCCGACCAGGAGCTGTGGCTCGTGCCCGCAGCCAGGCGCGGGCCGGCGAACCTGGCCTCGCGCGAGAGCCTGCGGGCTGTCCACACCCGCACCCGCACGGACGGGTTGGGTCGCTTCAGCCTGCGCGGCGTACCCCACGGGGACTGGTGCCTCGGGCCCGCACCGGCGCTGCGCCCGGGGAGCACGGAGCTGGCCCCCCTCGGCCAGTGGTTCCACGCGCCGCAGGAGCTCGAGGAGCTCGAGCTGAACGTGCGCACCTGCGCTGGTGTCTACCTCGCAGGCCGCGGCGGGCCACGCCGCCCTGACCTATCGGGGCCTGGGGGACGCGACGCCGCTCTACGCGCAGACCGACCAACACGGCGCGTTCGCCCTCGGCCCGCTGCCCCCCGGCGCCTACGAGCTGCGGGCTCAACCCGACCGCCGCGGCGCCCACGCGGGCAGCGCGCCCGAGCTGGTCGTCGCGGGCGAGGCCCCGATCGACCTCCACCTGCGGTCGGGCGTGGCCCTGCCGGTCTCGGCGGTGCAGGGCGAGGACGGACGGCTCGTTCCGTTGACCACCGCCTTCGTGACGCGCACCGACGGGGAGCCCATCCTGGCTGCCGTGCACCGCTCCTCCTACGGGGCCACGCGGCTCGAGCTGGGGCCGCTCGAGCCCGGCACCTACACGGTGGTCGCAGGGACCGCGTCGGGGCGCTTCGGCATCGCGCAAGGCGTCATCGTCGGCGCAGGCGAGGGCGAAACGCTGCTGACCCTCGGGCCGGGCGCACGGCTGGTGCTCGACAATCGGGGCGACGATCCCCTCGCAGTACGCGTTCGCCGCGGCTCGGCGATCGTGGAGGCCCTGACCCTGGATCCCGGACAGCAGTCCACGCTCTGGACCGTGCCGGGCGACCTCACGCTCGAGGTCGAGGGTGGCGCGCGCGAGGTGCGTGAGCGGCGCATCCGGGTGCAACCTGGCGGCAGCGCGACGCTGACCCTGCCCGGCAACTAGGAACAACGGCCAGGCAGTCCCGACGGGCCGCGTCTCACCGGTCCTCGTCGTCGTCCTCGCCACGGCCGCCGTAGCCGAGGGCCTGCAGGGCCTCGATCTCCTCGGCGGTCGCAGCGCGGGTCCTGCCGCCGCTGCGGGCGCGCTGGCCGGCGAGCTCCGACGCGAGCGTGGCCTCGAGGTCGTCGCAGACAGCGGGGAAGAGCACGCTGACGTCATGCAGCTCGAAGGGATCCTCGAGCAGGTCGTAGAGGGACATGCCCGCCGCGCCGCGCCGGATGTACTTCCAGCGGTTCGTGATCACGCTCTGCTCGTCGAGGTTGTCGGTGCGCTCCTTGCGCGCCGAGGTCGTCGCGACGATGGGGCGCACCTCGAAGGCCGGATCGAGCGCGTCGAGGCCTCGCAGCTGGCGCTTGAACGCGCTGTGTCCAGGGACCTTCACGCGCGCCATCAGGGTGGCGGTCAGGTCGACGACCGAGACCGTGTCGCTGAAGCGACCGGGTGCCATCCCGGGCACGCGCATGAGGAACGGCACCTGGAGCTGCTCGTTCCAGATGTAGCCATGCCCTGGAGTCTCGTGCTGGTTGAGACCGTCCCCGTGGTCCCCGATGACCGCCACGATCGTGTGGCCCCAGGTCCCACGTCCGCGCAGCTCGTCGAGGAGGCGTCCGAGGTGATGGTCCGTGAAGCGCAGCTCCCCGTCGTAGAAGTTCGCGGCCTCGAGCGCGTCCAGCAGGCGCCCGTCGCGGCCACGCTTCACCATCTCGCGGTGGGCGCGCAGCGTGATGCCGCGCTCGCCGAGCCACTCGCGCAGGTCGTCGGAGGTCTCGAACGTGCCCGTCTCGGGGTGCTGGTAGTAGGGGTTGTGCGGATCGAAGTAGTGCACCCACAGGAAGAAGGGCGCGTCCTGTCGCTGCCCGAGCCAGGCCAGGGCCTCGTCGGTGATGTGGTCGGCGAGCAGCTCCCTTTCCGCTCCCGTCGGCTCGCCGTAGACGTCGAAGCCGCCGGCCAGGTTGGTCGAGGAGCGCAGGGGGAACGCGCTGACGAACGCAGCCGTGTCGTAGCCCAGCGCCTTGAAGACCTCGGCCATGCTGACCAGGCGCTCGTCGCGCTCGTACACGACCGCCTTCTTGATGTTGGCCAGCACCCCGTGCTCGATCGGCCAGACGCCGGTGAACATCGAGGTGTGCGACGGCAAGGTGGTCGACATCGGCGCCATGCAGCGCTCGAAGAGGACCGACTCTTTGGCCAGCACGTCCAGGTGCGGCGTCGTGTCCCGGAAGTACCCATAGCAACCCAGGTGGTCGGCGCGCACCGTGTCGAGGGTCACCAGGACGACGTTCGGCTGCTCGAGGGGCGGCGGAGGCGGCGCCAGGGGGTCGGGCTTGGCGACGACCTCAACGCTTGCGGTGGCCGAGGCGTCGTCGTTCGTCTCCCCGCCGCCGCAGGCGATGAGGAGGGCCGGGAGGCAGAGGAGCGGGGCAGCGCGCATGGCCAAGACGATAGCGCCTGTTGGCCTCTTCGGTTATCCCCCTACCAGGGCACGTACTGCCAGCACCATTCGTCGGCGTCCTCGGACAGACGCTGGATGCGTCCCTCGGCGTCGAACGGAACACCGCGCCGTTCGGCCCAGAGTTCGTCGCGGCCGCTCTCTCCCTCGATCCTGGCGAGCTCGTAGGCCGAGTCCCCGAGCGGGAAGAGGATGTCGAACATGGCGCCGTAGTCCGCGCGGGCCATGCCGAGCGCCTCCAGGTCCCGACGCAGGTCCGAGAAGAGCTGACCCTTGCGGCCGGCGAGCGCCGGAACGTGGAGCACGTCCTGCTCATTGCGGAGCTGCCGGGGGACGCCCTCGGGCGGAGCCAGGCGTGGTCCAGGGGTCGAGATGATCCGAGACACGTCCCTCACGATGGCCTGGTATTCCCAGAACGCCCGCGCGATCGTCCACGCGACCTGGGTTGAAGGTTCCTCCGCGAGGCCGATCTCGGCGGGATCACAGAACAGCTTCGTTCGCCCGCCGAGGTCGAACTCCAGATAGCGGTCGAACATGGCGTTCGGGAGGCCGAGCCCGCGCTCGCCGGAGAACGCCTCGATCACCTTGGGCTGGTCGCCGTCCCACTCGATCGTCAATCGGCCGCCGTTCTCGGCGAAGGGCAGCACTCGATAGGGTTTGACGTGCACCAGCAGGCCTTGGGAATTAACAAGCTCTGCGTAGGCCTCGGGCCGCGCCGGGAAGTGCATCTGGACAGCGTTGGCCCGGCTGGGGTGGAGGCGCACCTCGACGTCGGCCTCCTCGTAGGTTCCCCCGCTCTCGTGCACCTTCGTGATCAAGAGGGTGAACGACCCCGGCGGCATGTCACGAGAGGACCTCCAGCGGCCGGCGCATCTGCTCGGGCGCGCCGGACTCGTCGTCGTTGACGCGCACCGGGCAGGCGCTGCGCGACCTCGGACGCCGGGTCGCGCTGCGCCGCCCGCCCGGTCGACCCGTCGTCGGTCGAGCCGAGGACGATCGACCAGCGGGTGGTGTGGAAGTGGGCGCCGCTGGACATGGGAGAGAGGGTAGCCCGTCGGTTCGTTCGAGCGGGCCAGCGCTCCTGTTCACCAGGGTTCCCAGGTGTGCGCGGGGTTGTCACGGAGATCGAGTGGAACTCGGCCGGTAGCCCGCCACCTGCAAGGTCTCCCGCCGGTCCCCCAGATCGAGGCCACCCGATCCAACCGACGCAGGAGCAGCCCGAAACCCGACCCTGATGGTGCGACCGCTATACCATATACTGGTATTCCGTCACGCTATCGGAGACCACCATGCCCAAGAACACCTCGTTCATCCTTGGCGACCACTTCGACGCCTTCCTCCGCAATCAGATCGATGCGGGTCGCTACGCCAACGCCACAGAAGTGATCCGCGCTGGCTTGCGGCTGCTCGAAGAACAGGAGCTCCGCATCGATGCGATCCGCAGCGCCCTCGTCGACGGTGCGGAGAGTGGGGATGCTGGCCGGCTCGACTTCGCTGCGATTCGCCGCGAAGCGAGGCGACGATCCAAGAAGCCTCGGGGTGCGTAGGGACATCCGCTTCGATGTGGCCGCGCACCGGGACCTGCTGGATATCTGGTGGTTCACCGAGTCCCGCTGGGGCGCGGCCCAGGCGGATGTCTACCTAGAGGAACTAGAGCGGCGGGCGGACCAGCTCCGCCTTGCTCCCACCGCAGGGCACCGCGCCGATGAGGTCCTCAGCGGATACTGGTTGGTCGTCGTCGCAAGCCACCTGGTGTTCTACACCTTCGACGAGCAGGTCTTGAGGATTCGGCGTGTCCTCCACCGCTCGATGGATCATGGCCAGCACCTGCGCAGAACGCTGAACTCAGGGCCGCCGCACGATCAACGTCTGCGAGCGCGGGTCGAGGTCGATCAGACCGAAGCGAGGCTCGTTCGGGACGACGTCGACCGAGGTGAACCCGGCGGCCTCGAACCGGCGGCGCAGGTCCGGGAGCGTGAAGCGGCGCAGCTCCAAAGTCTCGCCCGGTCCGCCGTGGAAGATCAGGTCCCGGAACTCCTGCTCGCGCCCGTCAGCGGTGCGGTTGCGCAGGACCCAGTCGTCGCCCTCGTGGGTGACCGAGTAGTCGCAGAGCTCCGGGTAGTGCTCGGCCGTCTCCCCCTCCAGGCGGTACGGCACCGAGAACACGCAGATTCCACCTGGCTTCAGGACCTGGAAGAGGTTGCGGAAGGCCTGCTCGACCGGCGGCGCCACGTGCTCGAACACGTCCGAGGAGATCACGAAGTCGAAGCGGTCCCGGCCGACCGGTTGCGTGACGTCGAAGCGTGGGCGGCGGTGGTAGAAGGTGTTGCGGTAGCCGAGCTTCTTGCGCAACGGCTTCGCGTAGGAGGGGTCGTCGCTCATGCCGATCCCGTGCAGGTCACGACGGCGCGGAAACTCGTCGAGCACCAGCGACTCCCCCAGCAGCGCCAGGGACAGGCCATGCACCAACGTCCGGAAGCGCACGCACGATCCGCAGCGCGGACAGGAGGCCCCCTCGCGCAAGAGGTCGGCGCGGGACACGCCGAGGCACTCCCCGCCGCACAAGTTGCACTGGAAGTCGACGCGGAGGTCGGAGGCGGGCGAGGCGGAGGTCACGGCGCGGATTCTAAGCGCGGCGACGGATCACTCCATCGGTCGCCGCTTCACGATCGACCAGAACTTGCGACGCCAGCGCGTCTTGTGGAGCAGCTCCTCGTGGATCTCGACCGCCTTGGCGGACATCGCCTCCAGGGCCTCCCGAGTCTCGGTCAGGGCGCCGCGGTGACCCTCGAGATCCTCGCGCACGTCCTTGAGCACCTCGACGTGCTGGGACAACTCGTCCCGGGCGTAGACCAACGACTCCCGGTGGCCCGCCAGGTCCTGTTCGGCCTCCTCAAGGGACTGCCGGTGGCCCTCCAGGTCTTCCCTGGCGGTCGCGAGGGCCTCCTCGCTCTGGACCAGCACGTCGCGGGCCTCCTCGAGGCTGACCTTGTGTTCGCGCAGGTCCTCGTCACGCCGAGCGATCTCGTCCTCGAGCCGCGCGCGCTCCTTCTCGAACAGATCGCGGGCGTGGTCGAAGGCCCGCAGGTGATCCAGCGCGTGCAGGATCGGCTCGGCCGAGGCCGCGTCGATGTCGCGCGGCGCCAGCGCCTTGTTCACGTCCACCGGCCACTCGGGCGCCATGTTCGCGATGACCAGGTGGCGATAGACCTCGCCCGCGCGGTCGTCCGGCAGGAGGGCGTGGTTGTAGAAGCTGTGGAAGTGGCCGGCGAGCTCCCGGGTGGCCGGGTCGTGATCGAGCAGGAGCGCGATCGTCATCAGCCCGAGCCAGCGCTCGAGGTTGCCGTGCCCGACCGAGCGTACGTCCGTCGCGCCCGCGTCGCGGAACCACTGCTCGACCGCGGCGCGATCGGGCAGCCCGAGCTCCAGGTGCTCTTCGAGGTAGCGGTGCGGCGTGCCGAGCCGTGTGCGCACGAACTCCGCCAGGCGCAGCTCCGCCTCGGCGACCCGCGGCTGGTAGTAGGGTCCTGCCAGGACGGTCAGCCCCTTGGACACGCGGCACGCCTCCCGGCAGAACGCCTCACGGAACTCACCCGGCACGTGCTCGAGGGTGTCCGCGGCGACGACCGCGTCGAACTGTCGATCCGCGAAGGGCAACGCGGAGCCGGTCGCCAGCACGAGGCCGGGCTCGTCGGAGGCCTCCGTGTCAGCCATGACCACCAGGTCCCCCTCCGACAGGTAGCGCCGCAGCACGCCCGTCCGTCCGCCTACATCGAGGATCCGCAGTGGCGGACCATCCCCACGCTGGGCACGTAGGAGATCGCCGAGCAGCCTGTAGCGCTGCTCCTGGTCGAAGGGAGTGGCGGGCATGGATTCATCACGCGGTGCGAGGGCGGCGCACGAGGTGCCAGAAGCGGCGGCGCCAGCGGGTCTTCCGGAGGAGCTGGGCCTCGATGCTACGCGCGTCGGCGCGAGCCGTGTCGAGTTCGGCCCGTAGAGCCTGCAACTCCTCACGCTGATCCGAGAGGGCCTCGGAGTGCCCGGCCAGGTCGCCGAGTGTCTCACCCAGAGTCAGGCGATGGGCCGCGAGGTCCTCGCGCACGGAGCGGAGCGCCGAGGCGTGGTCCAAGAGGTCGGCATCGCGGCGGGTGATCTCGCCCTCGAGGCGTGCACGCTCTGCGTGCAGGATGTCACGGCTCTGATCGAATGCCAGGAGCTGGTCGATTGCGGAGAGCGCTGCTTCCTGCGCGCGCGGGTCGACCTCCGCCGACGCGAACAGCTGCTCGGCGCTGGGCGGGATCGGACCCTGCTTCACCGCCACGACCGCGTGCCGGTAGACGACTCCAGCGCGGTCTTCGGGCAGGAGCGCGTGGTTGTAGAAACTATGGAATCGTTCGGCGGCGGCGCGTGTGGCCGGGTCCCGGTCGAGCATGAGCGAGACGCACATCAGACCGAGCCAGCGCTCGAGGTTACCGTGACCGAGGCTGCGCACCGTGTGCGCGCCGGCGGCGCGGCACCACTGCTCGACCCGCTCGCGATCGGGCAGGCCAAAGGTCAGGTGCTCTTCGAGATAGCGGTGCGGCGCACCCAAACGCTCACGTACGAACTCGGCCAGCCGCTGCTCCGCCTCGGCGACGCGTGGGTGGTGGTAGGGGCCGGCGAGGATCGTCCAACCACGGGTGACCCGCGTGCACTCACGCACGAAGCGCTCGCGCGCAGCTTGGGGAACGTGCTCGAGGATGTCCGCCGCGACCACCACGTCGAAGCTGCCCTCGGCGAAGGGCAGGGCCTCGCCCAGTCCGAGCACGAAGCGGTCCGACTCGGAGGGATCGGGGTCGACCAGCACGAGCTGGTCCTCGGGGTCCAGGAGGTCTCGCAACGCGCCTGTGCGGCCGCCGACGTCGAGGACGGACAGGGGGCCGCGCTCACGGCGCAGGACGGCGAGCAGCGCGCCGATCGTGCGATAGCGCTGCTCTTGATCGAACGGCAGGGTGCCGATACGGGCGGGGGTAGCGAGCGCGGTCGGTTGGTACAGGTGTGCTTTCATGGGCGAGCGGCAAAGCGCTCAGCCCAATCCAACCCCGCCCTGGCCTAACTTGTCGTGACAGTGCGTTCAGCCGCCCTGTTCTGGAGTTACTTTCCAGTTAGCAGTCCCGTTCCGGTCCAGGGGTGGCCAGCTATGGGACTCGGTCAAGCTGCCCCGCTCGAAGCGGCGCTCCGTCGCGAGACGCCCGGCGGCATCCCAAGCACGCGTGATCCCGTGGGGCACACCGCCGTGCCACTGCTCCTCGCTGGCCAACACCTCGCCGCCGGGATGCCAGGTCCTGGTCGTGCCGTGCCGATCCCCGCCCCGCCAGTCGGACTCTTCGCGCAAGGCGCCCTCGTGATCGAAGGAGCGCCAGGTGCCCTCACGGCGACCGTAGAGGTACGCGCCCTCGGAGTCGGTCGCACCACCGAGCTGCCAGAACGACCAGGCGCCGTGGCGCTCGCCGTCGAAGTACTCGCCGCGGGAGGCAAGGCTGCCGTCGGTGTGCCACTCGACCCATGGGCCGTGCTTGCGGCCGGCCATCACCGAGCCCTGCGCGCGGCGCTCGCCGCCGGG
>JAQBVH010000089.1 GCA_027623615.1 Planctomycetota bacterium
GCTGGCGAGACAGACCACCGAGATAACGGCCCCGATCAGGAACGCGTCCCTCAGCCGCAAGCCCAGGATGCGACGCCCGGCGGCGGGGCCTACGTAGGGACGGTCACTGTCGGTCAGGGCTGGGCTCTGCGCCATCGTGACTTGGAAGCTACGCGGGCAGAACGTACGGTTCAACGATCGTGGCCACCAAGAGCGTGAACGACCTCCCGCCCGACCAGCTCCTGGCGGCGCGCGGGATTGCCCGACGCCTGGCGGATGCCGGGTACCCGAGTTGGATCGTGGGTGGCGCTGCCCGAGACCTGGCGCGCGGTGTGCAGCCCAAGGACCTCGACATGGTCACCACTGCCACCCCGGACCAGGTCGAGGCCCTGTTCCCGCGCACGATCGGCGTGGGGCGCGCGTTCGGGATCCTGATCGTGCCCTGGGAGGGCGTCGACGTGGAGCTGGCCACCCTGCGCACGGAGCAGGGCTATCGGGACGGCCGGCGCCCGGACGAGGTGAGCTTCGGCACCAGCGTTGAGGAGGACGCGGGGCGCCGGGACTTCACCTGCAACGCCCTGTACCTCGCCGTGCTCACGGACGAGTGGATCGACCCGGCTGGAGGGCTGGCGGATCTGGAGGCGCGCGTCCTGCGCACAGTGGGGGACCCGCACCGGCGCTTCGCGGAGGACGGGCTGCGCCTCCTGCGCCTGGCTCGTTTTCAGGCGCGCCTCGACTTCGATCTGGCGCCGGGGGTGGCCGAGGCCGCTGCGGAGAGCCTCGACGCCCTGCGCGGAGTCAGCCCCGAGCGGGTACGTGAGGAGCTGACGCGGATCCTCACCGGTCCGCGCCACCTGGTCGCCCTGGCGACCCTCGCAGCCACGGGCGTTCTGCCCGTCGCCCTGCCAGTTGGGGCCGGCGGTGCAGGTTGGGACCGACGCCTGGCCCTGTTCGCAGGGTTGCCGACGCCACCCGGGGAGGTGCTCGGGTGGGCAGCGCTGCTCGATCCGCCCGGTGCCCTCACGGAGTCCGACCTGGCCGCCCTGGAGGCCACGCGTCCTTCGAGGGAGCAGCACGACCGGATCTTGCGCGTGTGGCAGCTGCGGCGGCTCCTGCCCCGGCTCGGCGACGGAGCCGAGCGCATCCGTGCCCTGCGCGAGGAGGTTGCGCCCTTGGCGCTAACCCTCGCCAAGGCGCACGCGAGCCTGGCCGGAGAGGACCTCGCCCCCTTGGAGGCCCTTGAGGCCTGGCGCGCGAGCCGGAGCGCCGCGGAGCTGTTCCCTGCGCCGTGGCTGTCCTCCGACGATCTCGCCGCGGCCCAGGTCCCTCGCGGTCCACTGTGGGGCAAGCTCCTGCGCGCCGCCGAGGACGAGCAGCTCGAGGGGCGGCTGACCTGTCGCAAGCAGGCGCTCGCCTGGCTAGCTCGGTGGGAAGACCTTGCGTAGGCCGTAGGATGCCGGGTAGCCGGCGAGGGCGATCCCCGCGGCAATCCAGGCTGCGTCGCCCTGGCCGACGAGCAGGAGCGCGACGGCCGCGGTGAAGGCCAGCAGGCGACGCAGGGCGAGGCCCATGCAGGCGCCGACCGCGCCTCGGTTCCACGGCTCCTTGCGGCGGGCGGCCTGGACGAGGCCCCACGCCGCACCGAGGCTGACCGCTGCCGAGAGCACGACGCCCAGGGCCTCGACTCCCTCGAGGGCGAAGCCCAGCAGCGGCACACAGCCCATGCAGACCGCGGCCGTGATGAGGAAGCGGCTCGGTCGATCAGCGAGCGGGCGCAGGTCCTCGCGGTCCTCGAGTCGTCCCAGGCGCGAGACGACGAACACGTAGAGTCCGTAGAGGAACGCCGGCGCGAGCAGAGCGGGGTCCGGGGAGCCACCGTCCAGCCACGTGACCAGGAGCAGGCCTGCGCCGAGGTTGCCGAAGCGGCACAGGCCCAGGAGCGTCGGCCCGAGGATCGGCCCGCGGCCGCGCAGGTCGTAGGCGACTGCCAGCACGGCGACGACCGACATCCAGATGCCCATGCGCATCCCGATCGCCGCGGCGCACGCGACGCCGAGGCCCACCAGGACCAGTCCCAGGCCCAGGGCGACGTTGGCGGGAATGGCGCCCGAGGGGATCGGACGCTCGGGGCGCGCCTGGGCGTCCTCGTCCCGGTCAGCCCAGTCGTTGAGCGCCATCGCTCCGTGGTAGATGCCCAGGGAGGCGAGGACCAGCAGGATCCCCGCGGCGCCCGGTGGCCAGGTGCCGCCGGCGCCGACCACGACCCCGACCACGATGTCGGCCAGGGCCGACGGCAAGAGCGAGATGCGCAGGAGTCGGCCGAGGGCGAGCACGGCCGCTAGAGGATGCGCAGGACGTCTTGATAGGTGACGTACACCATCAAGGTCAGGATGACGACGAGGCCCACCACCTGGCTGTAGCCCAGCGTGCGTTCGCTGACCGGCGAGCCCTTGACCGCCTCGACCAGGCAGAAGAACAGATGCCCGCCGTCAAGCACCGGGATGGGCAGCACGTTCAGGAAGGCCAGGTTGATGCTCAGGATGCAGAGGAAGTAGAAGAACTTCTCCCAGCCCTCCGAGGCCCAGCTGTAGCTGACGCGGCTGATCGTGATGATGCCGCCGACGTTGTTCGTCCCGACGCGCCCGAGGGCCATCTTCTTCAACGTCAACCAGACGTCCTGGAGGAAGCGCTTCGACGCCGCGAAGCCCTGTTCGATCGAGGCGCCCACCGAGTCGGTTCGAAAGGTCGTCCGCACCGGCAGGACGTCGAAGCCGTAGGCCTTGACGATGACCTCCGAGGGCGCGACCTCGAGCGAGCCGGCTGTCCAGACGCCGTTCTCGTCCTTGCGCTCGTACTCGATGGTCACCAGCTCGGTGCGCTTCGACTTGGTCTGGGCCAGGTCGAACAGACCCTCCCAGCTGCCCGCGCTGCGGCCGTCCATCGACGTCAAGCGGTCGCCCGTCCGCAGGCCGGCGCGAGCCGCCGCCTGGTCCGGCGCGATCTCGACCAAGGTCGACTCGGGGTCGAAGGTCAGGAAGAGGTCGCTGTCGACCTGCGCGGCCTGCGCGGCGCTCAACGCGCGCGGGAAGGTGACCTCGCGCACGGAACCGTCGGGCGCCTGGACCTTTAGAGTCGCGGCGTCCTTGGTCGCGAGCAGACCCTCGAGCAGGTCCGTCGAGCGTGACACGGCGCGCTCGCCGATACGCAGGATGCGATCGCCATGCACCAGCCCGAGGGCGGCCAGGTCCGGATTGGCGCGCATCCCCTGGACCTGGTTCTGCAGCGGAGAGAAGCCGAAGCGGTGCACCCCGGATTTGCGCTCCTCCGGCACGATCGGGATCTCGAGGTCGTCCGGCTCACCGTCGCGGCTCACGATCAGGGTGAACGAGTCGCCCGACTGGAAGGCGCGAGCGAGCTGGATCAGGGGCCCGTCGAGCGCGTGGCCGCCGACCACGCCGGCCAGGACGTCGCCCGTGCGCAGCCCGGCTGTCCTGGCCGGGCCGTCCTTCCCCACGTCGAGCTTGAGCTCGGGGTCGAGTCCAACCTCGACGCCGATCATGTAGATGCGGAAGTCGTCGTTCTTCTCCGGCTCGATGTGGATCGTCCGCAGGTCCTTGCTGCCGGGCGGGCGCACGGTGAACTCGAGCGGCCC
Organism: Planctomycetota bacterium; assembly: GCA_027623615.1. Classification (GTDB taxonomy): domain Bacteria; phylum Planctomycetota; class UBA1135; order UBA1135; genus JALWOP01. Next base: position 3,632 of record JAQBVH010000089.1, read on the forward strand.
GGGGTCGGCCAGGGCGACCGCGGTGTAGATGTTCGTGAAGTCGAACATCGCCTCGCCCTCGACGGCGACGATCTCGGTGCCGGACTCGAGGCCGGCGTACCACGCGGGCTGTCCCTTGGTCGGAGTGCCGATGACGGGCGGGGTGATCGGCACGCCGGAGGAGAACACCAGCGGGAAGCAGACCAGCGCGAAGACGACGTTCATCAGGACGCCGCCGGAGTAGATGAAGAAGCGCTGCCAGACGCCCTTGCTCCACAGCTCGTCGCCGCGCGGGGGACGGCCCGAGCCGTCGGGCACCTCCCCGGCCATCTTCACATAGCCGCCGATCGGGATGGCCGCGACCTGATAGAGGGTCGCGCCCTTCTTGAACCCGAAGAGCTTGGGTCCGAAGCCGAGGCTGAACACGTCGACGCGCACCTTGCACATCCGAGCCGCGATGAAGTGACCGCCCTCGTGAACGAAGATCACGAGTCCGATGCCGAAGATGACCGAGATGGTGCGGAGAATGTCCAAGGGTGTCAGCTGGCGGTGGTCGTGCCGAGCTCGTCGTGGGCGAGCCTGCGAGCGTGGGCGTCGGTCTCGAGAAGCTCCTCGACGCTGTCGGCCCGGTCAGGGCGACGGTCGAGGACATGGGCGTTGACGCGGGCGATCTCGCCGAAGGCGATGCGCCCGTCGAGGAAGGCGGCGACGGTGACCTCGTCCGCGGCGTTCAGGACGCAGCCGGCGTCCCGGCCTTCCTCCACACAGCGATACCCGAGCCCCAGGGCGGGGAAACGCTCGAGGTCGGGTTCCTCGAAGGTCAGGTTCGCGAACGAGGCGAAGTCGAAGCCTGCGAGGGGAGCCGCGACTCGATCGGGGTGGTGGATCGCGTAGTGGATCGGTCCGCGCATGTCGGGGGGGCCGAGCTGGGCGATCACCGAACCGTCGACGAACTCGACCATCGAGTGCACGATCGATTGGGGGTGGACGACGACGTGGATCCGCTCGCGCTCCAGACCGAACAGGTGGTGGAGCTCGATGATCTCGAGCGCCTTGTTCATCAGGGTCGCCGAGCCCACGCTGATGCGCGGACCCATCTCCCAGTTCGGGTGTCGTAGCGCCTCCGCGGGGGAGGCGCTCGCGATGTCCTTGGCCGAGCGCGTGCGGAACGGCCCACCGCTGGCCGTGAGGTGCACGCGCCGCACGGAGCCGAGTCGCTCCCCGCGCAAGCACTGATGGATCGCCGAGTGCTCCGAGTCCACCGGGATGATCTCGGTGCCGTGTTCCTTGGCCAGGGCCATGAGCAGCTCGCCAGCGATCACGAGCGACTCCTTGTTCGCCAGCGCCAAGCGCTTCCCGCGCTCGAGGACTGCGACGCTCGCGCGGAGTCCGGCGCCGCCGACCACCCCGTGCACGGCGGTCTCGAACTCCGCCGCGGCGACCAGGTCGGTCAGCGCGTCAGGGCCGGCGAACAGGGTCGCTCCCGGCGGCAGCAGGGGGCGCGCGCTCTCCGCAGCCGCGGGGTCGCTCAAGGCGAGCAGCGGGGCCTCGAACTCGCGCGCCTGCTCGAGCAAGGCGCGCCACGAGGTAGCGGCCGCCAGCCCGGCTACACGCACCCCACTGCCGGGGCGGCGGACGAGATCCAGGGTCTGGGTCCCAATGGACCCGGTACTCCCGAGGACGAGGATGGACTTCAAAAGGGGGGGTGGGCGGAGCTGGGGAGTGCCCACGAATGGGATCGACAACCCCCGGGCTCGCTCTGCAGGCCTGCCGTCTCTTAGTTTAGGCGAGGCTACCAGGCCGTTGATAGCGGCCCATTCTCCACCTTGTTGCACCTCCGCGCACGTCATTGCCCCCTCTGCGGCACCGAACTCCAGCCCCGGCCGATCGAGGGCCGGGACAGGCCCCAGTGCCCGGCTTGCAGGTTCGTGTACTTCTGGAACCCCGCCAGCGCCGTGGCCGCTGCCATCCTCGAGCGGGACCAGATCCTCCTGATCCGCAGGGCGATCGAGCCCTTCCGGGGCCAGTGGGCCCTCCCGGCCGGCTACCAGGAGATCGACGAGGACCCCCGATACACCGCCCGACGCGAGGTCCAGGAGGAGACCGGGCTCGAGATCGAGGTGCGCGAGCTCTTCGATGTCATCTGGGTCCCCGAGGACCAGCGCAAGCCCGCCAACGTCATCGTCTACCTGTGCCGGCCGACCGGAGGGGAGCTGCGCGCGGCGAGCGACGCGGCCGAGGCGGCCTGGTTCCCCCTCGACGCGTTGCCGGCCGAGGTCGGCTTCGGCAACCGGGAGCGGATCCTCGACCGATTGCCGCGCGGGAAGTAGGGCCAGGGCCTCGACCCCGATATCATGGCCGAATGAGCGAGCCGATCACCTATCGGGACGCGGGCGTGAACATCGATGCCCAGGCCGAAGCCCTGGCCAAGGCCAAGAGCTCCATCCGCAGCACCTTCATTCCAGGAGTCCTTTCGGACGTCGGCCACTTCGGCGGATTGTTCGACCTCGACGCGGCGGGAGTCGGTGGGCAGGTCCTCGTTGCCAGCGCGGACGGCGTCGGCACGAAGCTCGAAGTCGCCAAGCGCGCCGGGATTTTCGACACCGTCGGCCGGGACCTGGTGCAGCACTGCATCAACGACGTGCTCGTCCAGGGCGCGCGCCCCCTGTTCTTCCTCGATTACGTGGGCACCGGCAAGCTCGACCCGGACGTGGTCAGCGGCCTGATCTCCGGCTGCGCCGCGGCCTGCAAGGAGCACGGCCTGGCGCTGCTCGGTGGGGAGACCGCCGAGATGCCCGGGCTCTACGCGGAGGGCGACTTCGACCTGGTCGGCTTCCTGGTCGGTTCGGTCGCGCGGGACAAGATCCTCGACGGCAGCGCGGTGAAGCCGGGCCAGGCCCTGCTCGGCCTGGGTTCGAGCGGTCTGCACACGAACGGCTACTCCCTGGCGCGCAAGGTGCTGTTCGAGCGCCTGGGCCTCGAATTGGACGACCGTCCTGAGGCCCTGGGTGGCGTGACGGTGGCCGAGGCCCTGCTCGCCCCGCATCGCAGCTACTTCGAGCTCCTCTGGCCCTTGCTCGAGGAACGCAAGCTCGCGGCGATGGCGCACATCACCGGCGGCGGTCTGCTCGACAACCTGCCGCGCGTCCTCGGCGGCTGCGACGCGGTCATCGAGCCGGGTAGCTGGCCGGTTCCCGGTCTCTTCCAGATGCTGGTCGAGGGCGCGGGCATCGATCGAGACGAGGCGCACCGCGCCTTCAACATGGGCATCGGCATGGTTCTCCTCGTCGACGAGGCCGAGCGCGAAGCGGTGACCGCTTCCCTCGAGGCCCGTGGCGAAGCGGTCCACCGCATCGGGCACACGGAGGCCGGCGAAGGCCTGGTTCGTTGGGCGCGCTGATCCCCGCGCTGCTCCTCGTTCTGGCTGCGGCCAGCCAGGACGATCCGTGGGCGCAGGGTGAGGCCTGGCGCGTAGCGCAGGACACGACGGCGGATCCGGCGCGCAGGGTGACGGCCCTGGTCGCCGCCATCGAAGAGGTCGCTGGCGACGCGGCCGCGGCTCAGCCCCGGCTCGTCCTCGCCTTCGAGGAGTTCCAGCGCGAGCACGATCGCTTCGAAGGTGCCCGCGCGACCGCCCTGGCCCGGGCGATGCACCGCGCGGCGGGGGCGACCTGGAGCGCGTATTGCCTGGAGGGAATCTTGCGTCGCACCGGGGACTACCGGGGGGCCCAAGAGGTGCTGGTGGCGCACCTGGCTGGCCTTGATCCGGGGCCAGAGCGCACCGACGTGGTGCAGCGCTCAGCGATCGTGGCTGCGGGCGCAGGTTGGCTGGAGCAGGAAAGGGCCGCCCTCGGCCGCGCCCTGGTACACGGCGGGACCGACGCGCACCAGATGCTGGGGCGCCTGGCCCTGGCAGCTGGGCGCACGGAAGAGGCTCGGCGCCTGTTTCGGGTCTTGCTCGAGCAGCACGCTGGCGACCCGGCGCAGACGCCTCCCTGGGCCCTGCGGGGCTGGGGGCTTGCGCTCCTCCCCCCGGCGGCCGACCCTTTACGCCGCAGCCCACGCTAGGCCGACCCCCGCGATCGGCTCGGACACCCGCTGGAGCGGGTACCTTCACCCCACCTCTACGAACGGGTCTGCAACCCGACCCCCTCACCGGACTACGTACGGCATGTCGAAGCGAAGCCTGACTTCTCTGGTCTCCGCCCTGGCCCTGGGCGCCCTGGCCCTGCCCCTGCTCGCCTCGCTGAGCTCGGCGCCCAACATCAGCCAGGAGCGATACCTCAAGGACTCGGACCTGAAGAAGGTCGGTGGCAGCCTGGCGGACTACCTGCAGGCCCGCGACGAGGGCAAGGGTGTCACCGAGGCCGAGTCGAAGCTGAAGGGTGAGATCGGCAAGCTCGCCAAGAAGCTGGAGGACACGCCGGCGGCTGGCGACCTGCTGGCCAGTCCCGCGGACCTCGGCTACGCCCTGTGGCTGTCGTACGACTACGACGGGAAGAAGCGCATCGCCAAGGCCGGCAAGGTCAACGAGGACGAGTTCTACGACGGCAACGTCTTCACCAAGCAGGACCCGCTGCCCTACGCAGTCTGGACCCCTGAGAAGTATCGGCCCAAGACCGACTCCTACACGCTGATCATCTCGATCCCGGACTCAGGGGTGCGGCCCTTCGATCACCTCACCGAGCAGTGGATCGACGCGGGGGTGCGCGAGAACGCGATCGTCGTCGTGCCTCAGATGGGGGACGACACCACCCTCTGGGAGGAGAACGACGGCCTCGCGCGGGTGATGGGCATGTACAAGCACCTCACGAACAACTGGGCGGTTGACTTCGATCGCATCTACCTGGCTGGCCGGGGCCGGGGGGTGAAGACCGCCTTGCACATCGCCTCCATCTGGCCGGACCGCTTCGCCGGCGTGATCGGCCGCACGGGTGAGGTGGGGGACACGGTGCCCTACAACTTTGGCAACCTGCCCACCTTCTTCACCGGTGGCGGCGCCAAGGTGACCGCGTTCGCGGCTGCGGCCAAGGAGGCCGGCATCGGGAACGTGACCGTCGATGCTGCCGGCAAGGAAGCCGACGTCTGGAAGTGGATCCAGGACCACCCGCGCGTCAGCTATCCGACCGAGATCACCATCGTCGCGACGGCGATGACCAACCGGATGTACTGGTTGCAGGTGCCGCGCACGGACGGATTGACCCCGATCAAGGTGACCG
>JAQBVH010000090.1 GCA_027623615.1 Planctomycetota bacterium
GGGTGACCGCCCTCCTGCGCCGCGCGAGCGCGCTGGAATCGAAGGGAGGGGGAGGTCCGAAGACCTCCCCCTCCATGGGAGACAGCTGGGCGACCTGCAGATCGCTGCAGGACCTACTTGAAGGTGACCGTGAGGGCCTTCGTGAAGGTGCTCGGGTTGCCGCCGGGCATGCGGTTCCAGGCCTGGAAGTTCCAGGTGTCACCAGGCATCAGCGTGCCGCCGGGGGGGTTCGGGAGGGAGCCGGCGCCAGCGCCTGTGTTGCCGTTGTAGATGTCGGTGCTGAAGGTACCGGAGCCGCCGGGCGACTGCAGGTCGGCGACGTAGCGGCCGGTGCCGGGGGTCGAGCCACCGAGGCAGAGGTCACCGTTGGCGCCCGGGGGATTCGAGATCACGCCGCTACCGTTCCCGATGAGGAAGTAGGCGAACAAGGTGCCGGTCGAATTCGTGACGGTGATCGTGTTGCCGCTGCCGTCCAGGACGCAGTTGTCGATGGCGATGTCACCGTTCTGGCTCGGACCTTCGCAGTAGACGCTGGTGGCGCAGCCGCCGCCGTCGTCGGAGATGGACAGGTTGTCGTAGTACTGACCGGTGTTGTCGAAGTTGGTCGACACGTTCGAGAAGCCGACCTGGAAGAAGTCGCCGATGTGATCGTTGGTGATCAGCAGCGAGAGCGAGAAGGTGCTCCAGGTGACGGGCATGTTCGTGGTGTCCGTGGACGCGAAGCCGTCCAGCGAGAACACGGCACTGTCGATCACCTTGATGAAGGCAGACGAGGTCGACGGGGCGAAGATGTCGCCGAGCTTGGCATCGAAGGTGAACGTGAAGGTCTTGCCGACGTCGCTGGCATGGACCATGCGCTCCTGGAAGATGTTCGCCTCGATGAGGTTGCCGGCGCCATGGTCACCGTTGTTGTAGTCGCTGTAGGTGACGATCTGCTGGTTGCCCTGGGGCGCACCACCTTGACCGCTCGCGATGGCGCAGAAGCCCGGGCCGCCGTTCGGGGCCGGGAACGGGCCGTAGCCGTACAGGTAGCCGCCGCCGGGGTCGAAGACGTTGCCGAAGACGAGCCAACCGTTGTCACCGAGCTCGGTGGGGTTGGCCTGGTTCATGCCCTCGAAGTCCTCGGAGTAGGACCCGATCTGAGCGAAGCTCGTGGAGGCGAGGCTGAGCGCGGCAGCGCCAGCGAGAATCGTGGGGATCTTGATCATGACGAGAGAGGAGTTGGGGAGGACGTGGCGAGAGATGGCGAAGTCTGGTGCGGCACCAGGTCTGTAGGATTGTTCGCAGGAGCTCGGCTCCCGAGAGGACTGAATCTAGGGGGCGCGTGCCGGGAGGGGTGCATACGCATCCTCCTCTCATGCTCTCCTCATCCACCACCTGGCGCTGAGAACGCTGGGCGAAATCCGCCGGCGGACCGGTGGGCTGCTCGCCAGGCGTTCTGGAACGAGACAACCGCCGGTCTCGGGGGCCGTGCACGGGGTTCATGAGACGGGCATGAGTGCTTCGGAGATCGAGGCTGCTCGATCACGCACCGCGACCCCGCGGTATACAAAGGGAAGATGGAGCCCCGCCCCCTCGCACGCGCCCGCCGAATCATCCCGGCCCTCGCGGCGGCTTGGGCGCTGACCTTCCCCCTCGCCGCCCAGTACCAACTCGTCTGGTCGGACGAGTTCGACGGTTCGACCCTCGACCTCTCCAAGTGGGCGCCGCAGGTCGGTGACGGCTGTCCGAGCCTCTGCGGCTGGGGGAACAACGAGCTGCAGTTCTACCGGGCACAGAACGCCACCGTCGGCGGGGGCATGCTCACGATCACTGCCAAGGAGGAGTCCTACTCGGGGCACGACTACACCTCGGCCCGGCTGCGCACGAAGGGCCTCGGCAGCTGGGAGTACGGACGCATCGAGATGCGCGCCAAGCTGCCGACGGGAAAGGGCCTGTGGCCCGCCTTCTGGATGCTCTCCGAGGACGACAGCTACGGCACCTGGGCAGCAAGCGGGGAGATCGACCTCGTCGAGCTGGTCGGTCACGAACCGCAGCGGGTGTACGGCACGATCCACTACGGGGATCAGTCGCCGGGAAACACCTCGAGCGGAAGCAGCTACGCCCTGTCGAGCGGCACCTTCAACGACGACTTCCACGTGTTCGCGTTCGAGTGGGAGGAGGACCAGATGCGCTGGTACGTGGACGGAGTGCAGTTCAGCGCGCTCTCGTCCTGGTGGTCCACCGGAGGGGCTTACCCGGCGCCGTTCGATGAGGCGTTCCACCTGCTGCTCAACGTGGCAGTCGGCGGCAACTGGCCCGGAGATCCGAACGGCTCAACACAGTTCCCTCAAGAGCTCGTCGTTGACTACGTGCGCGTCTACCAGGACCACCCGTTCGGCGATTGCAAGGCGCTGTTCGACGACATGGAGCACGCAGACCCGTACGGCAACGGGTACTTCACCTTCAGCGGGGCGAACGCCGCCGGCAACATCGGCATCGACGTCCAGGACCTGCCCCCGGCGGACGGCGGTGCGGTCTCCCTGTCCGCGGACTGGTCCGGCGCAGCGCCGGGGTTCTTCGGAGGGTTCGGGCGCACGCATCCCCTCGACCTCAGCGGGGACACGCACTTCGAGTTCTGGATCAACCCGGATGCGGGCCAGGACTTCGTGATCGAGCTGAACCTGCAAGACGATGACAACGGGGACAACCTCGTTCCCCCTGCGCCCGATGGCGCGGACGATGAGTTCCAGCTGTCCTTGACCGTCGGACCGCCGGGATCCGACATCGTCAGCGGCGGCGGTTGGCAGCGCGTTGCCGTGCCTCTGGCGGACTTCGTCGACGACAACTCCTATCACTTCGGCGGCAACGGAATCTTCGATCCCAGTCCGGCCGTCGCGGGCGGGAACGGACAGCTGATCAACGTGGTGCTGGCTCTGCTCAGCAACTCCAGCGCGGACATCTCCTTCCGCACCGACGCGTGGTGCTTCACGCGCCGCACGGCGGGCTTCGCCGGCCGCGTCTGGAACGACACGGACGGCGACGGGCAGCAGAACGGTGAGCCTGGCCTCGACGGAGTTATCGTCGAGCTGGTCGACCCGGTGCTGGGCACGGTCCTCGCGACCGCGACCACCGACGGCCTGGGGATCTACGAGCTCTCGGGCCAGGCCAGCGGGAGCTACCAGGTGCGGATCGACACGGCGAGCCTGGATGATGGCTCGACAGCGACCTTCGACCCGGACGGGGTAGGGACTCAGGACGAGTTCACCTCCGCGCTGAACTGCGACGAGCTCCTCGCTCCCTGCGACTTCGGCTACGCCCCACCGACGGACTTCGGCACGCGCTACTGCGACCCGGCGGTCCCGAACTCGACCGGCAACCCGGCCCAGATCAGCGCGACGGGCTCGAACGCGGTGGTCGACAACAACTTCTCCCTGACCACGACGGACCTGCCTCCGAACCAGTTCGGGTACTACGTGGCCTCGGCGACCCAGGGGTTGATCACGAAGCCCGGCGGAAGCCAGGGCGATCTCTGCCTCGGCGGCCAGATGGGCCGCTTCACCCAGCAAGTCCAGAGCTCGGGCGCGGGCGGCGCGTTCGGAATCCCGGTCGACCTGACCACGCTACCTCCACCGCTCAACCAAGCGGTGATGTCGGGCGAAACCTGGCACTTCACGACCTGGTACCGGGACAAGAATCCCACGACGACGAGCAACTTCTCCGACGCGATCAGCGTGACGTTCCAATAACCCGGAGTACTGTGCCTGGCACGGTACCTCGGTACTCCGGGCGGGAGTGGAAGATCGTTTCGGGGAATGTCGCTCTAATGTCGCTCCACCGACATCCCCCATCCTCAGAGCGGGTCGAAAGGTCGCCCTCAATCAAGTTGCTCGTGCGGCGAGCCGTCGAAGGCGGCCGGTGCGGAGGCAGCAGCGCTTGAAAGCGATTGCCGGAGTCGCAGGGGCACAGGTCGTCGCGACCTAGCTTTTCCTCGAGCTCCTTGTCCCGGCTAACGATGTGGCGCCCGCGCTGGACGCGCGTTTCGCTGGGGAAGCCCCGGCGTCGCTTGCTCATCACCTCAAGAGCGGTCGAGGTCGTCGTAGTCTCGGTTTCGCACGGTGCACCTCCTGGTTCGGGTTGGTGCGAAGGGCGGAGAGGGTAGGGACGCGTGCGCAGCTGTCCAGCCCTCAACGACGGTCCAGGATCACCCCGCGCTCATCGACCTCGAGCCCGAGCTGCTGCGACCAGCGCTCGAGCAGTTCGCGCGGGGCCCCGGGGGCCGGCGGCGCACCCGGATCTCGAAAGTCGACCGAGACGAACCGGACGCCAGTCCGCGTTGGAGATGCGCCGAGCAAGGCGGTGCCGTCCTCCCGCAGCACGACCCCCCGGCCCCCGAAAAGCTGCCAGCCCCCTGAGCTGAGGTGGCGCGCGCGGGTCGCGATCGGCACGAATCGATCCCCCTCGACGCGCGCCAGGCGGGTCACGAGATCGCCATGCAGGAGGACCTCGACCGGGCGTGGGCCGAAGGTCAGCTCGCCCGGAAGGCCGGACTGCTCGATGAGCGTGCGTCCACGGACGAGGTCCACCAGGTGCACGACCCCGCGGTCGTCCACGGAGTGCAGGACGCGGTTGTCCTCGCGCAGGGTCACGGAGCCGTACTTCTCTAGCTGGGTGGGCGGGACGACCAGGCTCCCGAAGCGCATGTTCCAGGAGGCGAAGCGACCATGGTTCCCCGTCGCCACCAGCGCCTCGGTCCCCTCCTCCCCCTCGACGAACGCGACGGTTCCCTCATGGGTGGAAAACGTGCGCGTGAACTGGGCCTCGCCCGTGTTCAGGTCCCAGACGCCGACCGTCTCGTTTTAGAGGGCGAGGGCGACCTGCTCGCCTCGGGCATCGATCGTCGCGGCAACGACATCGATGGAGGGGTCCACCTCCAGTTCACAGCGGAGCTCGCCCGTGCGTGCATCGACGACCCGCTTGGGGCTCGGTGACCTGTAGCCGTTCCCTCCGACGTAGGTCCTCGCGGTCGGAGCCACGAGGAGCTTGGACCCGGTCGGGTCGAAGCGCACCGCACAGCCGTCGGACACGATCGAGCCCTGGTAGGTCCAGTGCGCGACGAGGTCGGCGCTCTCCAGGTCCCACAGCTCGACCTCGCTGTCTCGCACGGTCACCAGGCGAGAGCCGTCGGGCGAGACCTCGACCTGCTTGACCGTTTCGGGTCCGACGTCCAGCAGGACCTCGGCCGCTCCGGTCCCGGGGACCAGGGCGTGCACCGTCCCGTCCGCCGCGAACACCAGCGCGCGACCGGTGGGAAAGGGCCGCGGTCAGGATCACCATGCCCTCCCCACCCGCCGCGTCCCTACTGGAACGTGATCGTCAGACCGTCCGTGAAGTTCGAGGTCGGCCCGTCCGTGAACCAGGCCTGGAAGTTCCAGGTCTCGCCGGGCAGGACTGCCTGGTTGGGCCAGACCGGGAGGGCGGTCAGGTCGACGGGGATGCTGAAGGCGCCCGCCGAACCCGTGGGCTGCATCTGGGATGCGAAGCGCCCGATCTTGCCGCCGACGCAGAGGTTGCCCTGGCTGCCGCCGGGGCCGCCCACGAAGCCCTGGGTCTCGCTGCACAGGAAGATACCCATCTCGTTCGTCGCCATGCCGCTGGCCGAGAGGGTCAGGTCGTTCGCGGTCGCGTGGGCGTAGCCGCGGCCCTCGATCGTCGCCGGCCCGCCGCTCGAGTTCACGTTCGCGGGACCACAGTAGTTCGTCCCGATGGCCGGGGCCTGCACGGTCAAGGTGCCGCTCCCGCTCAACCACGGCTCCGTGTTCGTGTACGTGCCCGACGGCTTCGGCACCCCGTACACCATCAACGCACCGATCGTGAGGTTGGCGTTCATGACCAGGTAGTCGGACCCGTCCCCCGTGAAGCCGCCCTGGCCTGGGCTGCCGTTCATGAACAGAGACGCGTCCGTGGACATGGCGTCGGAGGCCTCGATGTGCAGGGACGCGCTGCGGCCGTCCGCGCGCGGGTTGATGATCACGTCGCCGAGGCCGAGGGAGCCCGCCACCTCCGCGTAGCAACGCCAGCGATCCAGGGTGTCCAGCACCAGCGCCGAGAACGAGTTCGGCTGGGTCAGGTGCACGTTGTGGCCGTTGAAGTGGTGCAGGGTCAGCGTGTGCGGCCCGCTGATCGTGTCGTAGTAGGAGTGCTCCCAGTCGGAGGCGCCGAACAGGGTCGCCAAGCTCGCGTTGCCGAGCAGGGTGATCGGCGGGAAGCTCGTCGACGCGCCCACGTTGAGCTCGATGCGCGAGAGGGGCTGCATGGTGATGCCGGCGATGTTGTTCACGGCATACTCCGAACCCGTCGCGCCGGCCATCGTCAGCACGGCGCCGGACTCCACGGTCAGGCTGCCGGAGTAGACCGGCGTGTTCGCGTCGTTCACGCGCGCCCAGACTCCGGGCGCGACGATCGCGTCGACGCCGCCGGTCGGCACGCCCGCGCTCCAGTTGCTGGCGTCGTTCCAGGTGTTGTCCCCACCGGCCGTCCCGGTGATCGTGGTCTGCCCGAGCGCGCCGCCGACCAGGACTGCGGACGAGAACAGGAAGGCGAGGTGTTGCGTGCGTGCCATAAGTCTCTCCTGAACGCGTCCTCCGTCACCACGACGCATGGATCGCGTGCGACTGCATCGTAGATGCATCACGGAGCGCCGGGGCAGGCCGTTGTCGCGTTGTGGTGAACCTGCCCTGTCTGCCAAGCGGTTCCTCCAGACCCGCAAGTGAGATCACGCCTTCCTTGACGGTCTGCGGTGCCCTCCAAGAGCGAACGCTACAGGCGACCGGATCAGGGCCGCCAGGCAACAGTGGCCAGGAATGCCGACATCCGGAATGATGGTCCGGCCTTCCCCGCCGTGACAGGAGCCTGCATGACCCTCAAGCCGACCCGCCGTGACGTCCTCGAGAACACCGGCCGCGCCAGCGCCGCGCTGGCGCTGCCGCCCGTCTTCAACAGCGTCGACGAGACGATCCAGATCGCGTTGGTCGGCTGCGGCGGCCGCGGCAGCGGCGCTGCGCAGAACGCGCTGTCGGTCAAGCGCGGCCCGATGAAGCTCGTCGCGATGGCGGACGTGTTCGAGGGGCAGCTGCAGGGCAGCTACGAGGCCCTAGAGCGCGGGCTCAAGGATCGCATGGACATCCCCGAGGAGCGACGCTTCGTCGGCTTCGACGGCTACAAGCACGCGATGGACTGCCTGCGTCCCGGGGACGTCGTCATCCTCGCGACCCCGCCCGCCTTCCGCTGGGTGCACTTCACCTACGCGATCGAGAGGGGCCTGAACGTCTTCATGGAGAAGCCGGTCACGGTCGACGGCCCCTCGACGCGGCGCATGCTCGCGCTGAGCGAGCAGGCGCGGGCGCGCAAGCTCAAGGTCGCCGTCGGCCTGATGTCTCGCCACAGCCGCGCGATGCAGGAGCTCGAGCAGCGCGTGCGCGGCGGGGAGCTGGGCGAGATCCTGCTGCAGCGCGGCTACCGCATGCAGTGGCCGATCGCGTTCTTCCGCTCGTTGCCGGCGCCGGAGCACATGACGCCGCTCATGTACCAGATCCAGCGCTTCCACAGCTTCCTGTGGGCCAGCGGCGGCGGCTTCAACGACTTCTTCATTCACATCATCGACCAGCTCTGCTGGATGAAGGACGCGTGGCCGGTCAAGGCGCAGGCCCTCGGCGGCCGCCACTACCGCGAGTCGGAGGAGGGCATCTACGTCGACCAGAACCTGGACACCTACGCGGTCGAGTACACCTACGCCGACGGCACCAAGATGATGTTCGACGGGCGCTGCATGACCGGCGCCCAGACCCAGTTCGCGAGCTACCTGCACGGCACCAAGGGCTCGGCCGTCGTGTCGGCCCACAGCGACTGCGGTCTGCCCTCGAGCGTGCACTCCGACCAGAGCTTCTCCAAGGACAGCCAGGTCTGGCGCTCGCGGGTCCCCGAGGACGAGACCAACCCCTACCAGAACGAGTGGGAGGACTTCGTCGACGCGCTCCGCGACGACAAGCCCTACGACGAGACGCCCTACGGCATCCGCGCCAGCCTGGTCTGCAACATGGGCCGCATGGCCGCCCACACCGGTCAGGAGATCAGCTTCGACGCGGCCCTGAACGCGGAGCAGGAGCTGGCCCCCAGCGTGGCCGAGCTGACCCTCGAGTCCGACGCACCGGTCATGCCCGACGAGGACGGTCGCTACCCCGTGCCGATGCCGGGTCTGATCACGGATCGCGAATACTGAGCGACGGAAGAGGTGATTGCGTGAGTCCCCGGGGCGGGTCGCGGCGACAGCGTCGGTGCCCAGCGCCCACGCCATGACCCTCTCCTCCACCCTGCTGCGCTCCCTTGCGCTCCTGGTCGCCCTTGCCCCGGCCCAGGACGACCCCCGGGGCTACGGCGCAATCTTCGACGAGCACTGGGAGAACCTGCGCGACGCCTACCCCTACTTCGAACGCTACGGCGTCGACTGGGAGGCGGAGCGCGCGGAGCATCGGCCGCGTGCAGCTGCGGCGCGGAATCCCTCGGAGCTCGCCTGGGAGATCGCCAGGCTGCTGTCCGTACTCAAGGACACGCACACCGAGTACATGCCGCCCATCAAGCTCATGCAGGAGTGGGCGATCCCGGACGTGGAGACGACGATGATCGGTCGGCGTCCGCACCTCTTGTCCCTCGGCGAGGGTCTCGACCCGATCGGACCGGAGCGCTATCGGGAGGACCCGCGCGCCTACCCGGAGATCGTCTCGGTGCGAAGGACGCCGATGGGCTGCGG
>JAQBVH010000091.1 GCA_027623615.1 Planctomycetota bacterium
CCTGCTCGGACACGCTCCCCAAAGCGGCGCAGCGCGGTGGCATGATGGGGCCCGCTTGCCATGCAGCTCCTCCCGGCTTGGACCGCGCCGAACCAGCGTGCTTCGGCGGTGCCCCTCGCGGGCTTTCGCATTCTCTTCGGCCTGTGCTTGATCTTCGACATCACGGCGCTGATCGAGTACGCGCCGATGTGGTTCGACAAGGTCCCCTTCGTCGATCCCGCCGTGGGTTGGCGCGCACCTGCGCTCTGGCTCTGGCTCCTGGCCGCGATCGGGCTGACGGTGGGGGCGTTCACGCGGGTGTGCGCGATCCTGAACTACGTCGGGTGCGTGGCCTTCATGAGCTTCCAAGCCATGCCGGCCAGCTACGAGTACCACCTGGACAACCTCTACCTGGTCACGTCCTGCGTGCTGCCTTTCCTGCCCCTGGGCCACGTGTGGTCGGTCGACGCGTGGCGCCGGCCGCCGGCCACGCAGACGATCGGGCCCGGCGCCGAGATCTTCTTCGCGCTGATCGTCTCGAGCATCTACCTCGACTCCGCGCTGTGGAAGCTCTCGTCGAGCATGTGGATGAACGGGCTGGGCTACTGGACCGTCGCCGTGCGGCCCTGGGACCGCATGCCGAGCTTCGGCTGGACCCTCGACAACGAGTGGATCGCCCGCGGGTCGGGCTACATCGTGCTCGTCTTCGAGCTGCTGTTCGTGTTCCTGGTCTGGTTCCGCAAGTTGCGCCTGCCGTTGATCCTCATCGGCATGGTGCTGCACATCGGCATCGGGACCTTCCTGCCCATCCCGCTCTTCGGGCTGATCATGTCCTCGTTCCTGGTGGCCCTGGTCGCGCTGCCCCTGCCCAGGGGCGCGGCTGAGGTCGAGGCCGGACCCGCGCGCTGGCACCCCGGAGTGAAGGCCTACTACGCCACCTGGGCCGTGTTCTTCAGCCTGGGAGCGATCGACCCCGTACTGGCGATCCGCGAGCACGGCATCGGCGGCTCGACGACCGAGCACCACCGCTTCTGGTTCGCGAAGCGGGAGGACCTCTTCGCCAAGCGCTTCGCCGCCGGGATGTGGTGGAGCTATCGCGTCTTCGGTTGGCGCAGCCACCCGATCTTCATTGACAACCAGTTCTCCCTGTACACCACCCAGACGCGCCTGCGCTTCCACGAGGGCGACCCCGACCTCGAGGTGGAGGGTGAGGGAGACACCTTCTACCCGCCCCATCGCAACCGGCGCTTCCTGGCCCTCTACTACCGCACCCTCTGGCCCTCGGACCCGCGGGACAAGGTGGAGCGGCGCCTCACGCGTTTCCTCGACTACCACGTTGGCCGCGAGCACCTCGACCTCGAGCGCGGCTTCGTCACGATCGAGCAGCGACCGCTGGTCACGCCGGTGGATCGGTGGAACGAGGGGCAGTTGACGCGCAACAGCGAGACGCCGTGGCGCCGGGTCGGCACGGTCCGCGGGACGCCAGGCGAGCTCGAATTCACCTGGGCGGATCCGTGCTGGCCCGTCAGGGTTACGGCGGTGGGCCAGTAGCGCTGAGGCCAGCAGCGGTACGGGACTTGGTCCCCACCAACCGCTATCGTCCTGCCCGTGACCCCGGTCGATCCCACATCCCGCAGCCGCGTCTGGGCCGTCGTGCTGTGCGCCCTCGCCGTGCGGCTCGCCTACATGGGCGTGTTCGCTCTCCCCGAGCGCTTGCCCGAGCAGAGCTACGCGTGGGACTGGGGCTACGAGCAGGTCGCCGTCGCGAGCGCGATCGCGGCAGGGGAGGGCTATCGGGACCCGTTCCAGCGCGACGCGGAGGAGTTCCCGTGGGCGGTGCAGGAATCCGGCGCGACCGCGTGGTGCGGCGCGGTGTATCCGCTCGTGCTCGGCGCCCTGATCCTCGCCACGGACGGTCCGAACCATGACACGGCCATGGCCCTCGCCTGGCTCAACGTGCTCCTCTCAGCGTCGATCGCGGCGGGGCTCTGGCACCTGGGACGCGGGCTCGGGCGCGAGGCGCTCGGGCGCTGGTCGGCCTGGGTGTGGGCGCTGCATCCGCTCGCGGCCTATGGCGCAGTGACGCTGGCGTGGGACTCGGTCCTCGTCGGCGCGGGGATCGTGTGGTTCCTCGTATTGCTGCTGCGCCGCACGGCGCGCCTCGACCGTGGCGAGCTGTCCATGGCCCGCGGCCTAGTGCCGGTGGGCGTCGCCTTCGGGCTCCTGGCACTGCTCAATCCGGCCACGCTCACCCTCGCTCCGGGCGGCGCGCTGTTCCTGTGGGTGCGCCGGCGCAACGCCTTCCTCCCGAGCCTCGCGGCGGTCGCTCTGCCAGCCGCGCTCGTGCTCCTGCCCTGGCTCGTGCGCAACCAAGTGGTGGTCGGCACCTTCAGCCCCAAGGCGAACCTGGGCGTCGAGCTGCTGGTCGGCAACAACGACGATGCGGACGGCGCCTTCCACGCCTGGATCCACCCGGCCTACAACGAGGCCGAGTTCGCGCGCTTCCTCGAGCTGGGGGAGGGGGCCTACGGCCGCGACGCGCGGGGGCGCGCCCTGGCGTGGATCCGCGCGAACCCTGGACGCTTCGCCGAGCTGAGCGCGGTCCGCGCGCGCAACTTCTGGATCGGCCTCTCGCCCTTCGAGCCCCTCACCCTGCGCAGCGGGCGCACCAAGGAGCGCGACTGGCAGGGGTGGCTGAAGTGGACGGTCTACTGCGCGGTGGGGGTCTTGGCCCTGGTCGGGATGCTGCGCCACCGGGACGCGCACGGCGGCCGCGCGCTCCTGGTGGGCACGCTGGCGTGTTATCCGATCGTCTACTACATGACCCACGTCCTCGAGCGCTACCGCCAGCCCCTCGAGCCCTTGCTCGTGATCCTCGCGGTCTCCGCGCTGCGCTCCCTGCGCCGCCGCACCTGAGACCCGGCGAGCAGCCTAGATTCGCGCCTGCAACGTCTGCAGCCGGTGGTAGCGCCCGCCCAGCTGCATCAGCTGCTCGTGCCGTCCGCGCTCGACGATGCGCCCTTCTTCGATCACGAGGATCAGGTCGGCGCGTTGGATCGTCGAGAGGCGGTGGGCGATGACGAAGGTCGTGCGCCCGCGGAGGAGCTCCTCGAGGCTGGACTGGATGAAGGACTCGCTCTCGGTGTCGAGGCTCGAGGTCGCCTCGTCGAGCAACAGGATGCGCGGCGACGCCAGCAGCGCCCGCGCGATCGTGACCCGCTGGCGCTGCCCGCCGGAGAGCTTGACGCCGCGCTCGCCGATGATCGTGTCCAGGCCATCGGGCAGGCGGTCCGCGAACTCGTCCACGTAGGCGCCGCGCGCAGCCTGCTCGATGTCGGCGTCGGTGGCGTCGGGTCGCGCGAAGGCCAGGTTCTCGCGGATCGTGCCGTCGAACAGGAACTCGTCCTGGAGCACGAGGCCGAGCTGCGAGCGGTAGCTGGCCAGCTCGACCTTGGACAGGTCGACCCCGTCGACGAGCACGCGGCCCAGGTCGGGCGTGAGGAAGGTCGCGGCCAGGGCGGCCAAGGTCGACTTGCCCGAGCCGGAGCTGCCGACCATCGCGACGACCTGTCCGGGCGCGACCTCGAAGGTGATGTCCTGCAGCACCGGCTTGCCCTCGTCGTAGGCGAAGGTCACGCCCTCGAACACCACGTGCCCTGCGATCGGGGGCATCGTGAGCGTGCGTGCGGGGTCGTCGTCCTCGCCTGGTTGATCGAGCAGCTCCGCAGTGCGGTCGAGGCCTGCGAAGGCCTCGGTCATCTGGGTGCCGATGTTGGCCATCTGCACGATCGGGCCGACCAGAAACGCGAGGAACAATGTGAACGAGAAGAGCTCCCCGACCGTCAACGCGTCCTCCAGGATCAGGTGGCCGCCATAGCCGAGGATGACCACGCTCGCGATGCCGACGAAGAACGAGCCGAGGCTCGTCACGGCGGCGGTGGTGGTCAGGGTGGCGCGGATGTTCTCGAAGATGCGCATGACCCCGGCGCGGAAGATCTCGTTCTCGCGCTCGAGGGCGTGGAAGCCCTTGATGATGCGGATGCCGCCCAGGGCCTCGGTCAGGCGACCGGTCACCTCTGCCTGGATCTTGCCGCGCTCCCGGAACGCGGGCCGCAGGCGCTTGAAGGCGCGGGTCGAGACCAGCGCGAACAGCCCCATCGGGATCAGCGCGAGGGCCGTCATCACCGCGCTGATCTTCAGGAGGAAGAAGAGCGCGAAGACGGCGGTCAGCACGCCACCGACGAGCTGCACGAGCCCCGTGCCGACCAGGTTTCGCACGCCCTCGACGTCGTTCATGATGCGCGAGACCAGCTCGCCCGACTTGGTCTCCTCGAAGTGGCGCACCGGGAGGCGCAGGACGTGCCGTTGCACCTGCGCACGCAGCTCGGCGATCAGGAGCTGAGCCTCGACGCTGAGCAGCTTGGTCAGCATGAACGAGGACCCCGCGGCAACCGCGGCCGCCGCCACCAGCCCGATCAGGATCGGACCCAGAAGATCGCCACGCTCCTGCCCGAGGACGTCGTCGATCAGGTAGCGGGTCGAGGCCGGCAACACCATGCCGCTCGCGCGGTTGACGAGGATCAACAGCAGGCCGATCAGCACCAGTCGGCGCCGCGGCCAGATGATCTCCTGGAAGGCGTGGCGCAGGCTGGCGCGGCTGGGTCTGGAGGCCATGGGGGCGCCAACCTAGCTCCCGGGAAGCGACCTGGTAGGTTTCGGGGGAGCGGGATCGTCCAGATTTCTGCCTGATTGGTTCGTCGGCAGACACCGACAGGGAGCGACCCAAGGCGTCCCCAGCGGATCCCGACACCTCCCCTGCGGCTCCTCTCGTCCGCACCCTTACTGCTCGCGTCCGTGCAAGGCTCGGGGTGCGGGGGCCGCGTTCAGTACACGCTCCCGGACCTGTTCCTCCCCGGCCACGGCGTCGCTAGTCCCGGCGAGATCTGAAACCTCCAGGCCGGATTCCGCGATGTTGGCGGCACGTCGCACTTCGCGGACGCGCTCGAACTGATGTTCCTGTGACGTCTCGGTCTGAGATACGAAGGGTTTCGTAAAGTTGTCGACCGGGGCTTCCCAGGTACGAAAGTCTTCGTATGTTGGGTGGAACCATGCCGACACCCAAGCGACCCACCGAAGCCGAGATGAACATCCTCGGCGTGATCTGGGAGCGAGGCTCCGCGACCGTGCGCGAGGTCTTCGAACAGCTCCAGACCACCCAGGACACTGGCCACACCACCGTCCTGAAGCTGATGCAGATCATGGTGGAGAAGGGCCTGCTCGAGCGCGACGCCGACGTGAGGCCCCAGGTCTTCCGCGCCACCCAGCCGCGCAAGAAGACCCAGAGCCTGCTCGTGCGCCACCTGCTCGACCGGGCCTTCTCGGGTTCAGCGAGCGCGCTCGTCGTGCAGGCGCTCTCCCTGCGCAAGTCGACCCCCGAGCAGCTCCAGGAGATCCGCGAGCTGATCGATCGTCTGGAGGACGAGTCATGAGCGTTGCCTTCAGTGACGCCCTCGCGACCGCGATCCTGCACCTGCTCTGGCAGGGGACGGCCCTCGCGCTCCTGGCTGCGCTCGCTCTGCGGCTCCTGCCCCGGCAGGCCAACGGCGCGCGGTATGCCGTGTCCCTCGGCGCGCTTGCGGCATGCGTGCTGGCCTTCGTCGGGACCTTCTGGGTCGCGTACGAAGCTCCCCGGACCTCCGAGTACGGCGCGCTGATCCAGGCGGTGCCGGGCCTCGGCGAGGAGGTGCTCGCGAGTCTCACGGACACCGACCTGGCGCGGCGCTTCGGCGAGAACGATCTTGTAGCGCTCCTGTGGCTCGCCGGCGTCCTGCTCCTCGGCTTGCGCCTGCTGAACGGCGTTCGCTGGGGCCTGCGACTCAAGGGTCAGTCGTCGCTGGACGTGCCGGAGCCCTGGCTGCGCACTCTCGACCAGCTCCGTCGGGATCAGGGCGTGCGCCACGCCGTGATCCTGCGGACGAGTGAGTCGGTCGAGAGCCCCGCCATCGTCGGTTGGCTGGTGCCGATGATCCTCGTGCCCACCTCGGCCTTCACGGCCCTGACGCCCGACCAGCTGCGCTGCGTGCTGGCCCATGAGCTGGCGCACCTGCGGCGCTACGACCACCTCGTCAACGCCGCTCAGGCGTGGGTCGAGGTGCTCCTGTTCTTCCACCCCGCCGTCTGGTGGCTCTCGAACCGAGTTCGAGAGGAGCGCGAGTACTGCTGCGATGTCGCGGCGCTGCGCGTCACCGGGAGCCCGAGGCTCCTGGCCCAGGCCCTGACCCGTTTGGAGTCGCTCCGACTCCACAGTCCCTCCATGGCCCTCGCGGCCCGTTCCCACCGTAGCCCCCTGATGAAACGCATCACTCGCATCCTCGATCCGCAGCACGAACCCCGTCGCACCGTCGGCTGGGGCTTCTCCTCACTCATCTCGGTGGCCGTCCTGGCCCTCGGTGCGGGGGTTGCTCACGCGACCGACGTCCCTCCGGTCGACGCCCACCGCGTCGGGCTCGGCGAAACCCTCGAGTTGGCTCCCAAGGACGAGGCCGAGTACCGGAGCATCGAAGCGCGTCTGCTGGAGGCGGTGCAGGCGGGCGACCTCTCGGTCGCGGAAGCCCAGAAGACCCTCGCTGCCTTGCGCAAGAGCATGCTTGCGAGCGACAAGCCCAAGGACAAGCCCAAGGCCGATAAGAAGGAGTCGATCCAGCAGGCCGTGAAGAAGATCGAGGCGGCGGTGGCTGCGGGCAAGCTCTCCAAGGAGGAGGCCAAGCAGAAGCTGGTCGCCCTCGAGGAGAAGGCGGGCGGGGTCGACGCGAAGCCGCGCGACGAGGCCAACCGCGGGGACGACGCGCGCAAGGACCAGCTCAACGCCGCAGAGATGAAGATCAAGCAGGCGGTCGCTGACGGCAGGCTCTCCAAGGAGGAGGGCCGCCAGAAGCTGCAGTCGTTCCGCAAGGACGTCGACGCCCTGCACGAGGCGGAGGCGAGGCGCCGCCGGGATGCCCCCGACGCCCCCGACGCGGACGATCGCCTCGACGCGCTCGGTCGCCAGATCGATGGAGAGTCCCGCAGGCGTGAGGGCGACTTCGCTCGTGAGCGTGAAGACGACCCCCGCGTTGCTCGCCTCCGCGAGGTGCAGGCGAAGATCGAGGCCGCGGTGCGCTCGGGCGACCTGAGCAAGGAAGAGGCCGAGAGGAAGCTGATCGAGGTCCGCCAGGCGATGTTCCGCCCCGCAGGCGACCCCCGCGAGGGCGGCGAGGTGCGTGAGCGCCGCGCGGCCCCTGACCGGGAAGAAGACGCCCGCGTTGCTCGCTTCCGCGAGGTGCAGGCGAAGATCGAGGCCGCAGTGCGCTCGGGCGACTTGAGCAAGGAAGAGGCCGAGAGGAAGCTGATCGAGGTCCGCCGGGAGATGTTCCGCCCGGACTCCGAGCGGCGCGAGTTCGAGAAGCGTGACGTCGAACGGTCAGATCGCCGCGAGGTCGAGAAGCGTGACGTCGAGCGGGTGGACCGCCGCGAGGTCGAGCGGCGCGAGGTCGAGCGGTCTGACCGCCGCGATGTCGATAGGCGTGACATGGAGCGCGTGGACCGCCGCGAGGTCGAGACGCGCGATCGCGAACGGATGGACCGCCGCGAAGTGGAGCAGCGCGAGATCGAGCGTACGGATCGCCGCGACGCGGAGCAGCGTGAGCGCGACGGGACGGATCGCCGCGACAAGCAGGACGTGGCTCCGGTCGTGAAGCGCCTCGACGCGACCAAGAAGCACCTCATGCTGGAGGTCGCGGCGGGCCGCATGACTGAGGAGGAGGCCAAGCAGATCTTCGCCAAGGTCGAGAAGGAGCTGGCCGCCGCCAAGCAAGACAAGCAGGACGAGCAGGCGAAAGAGGAGAAGGTCAAGCGCGAGCGACGCTGAGCTCCGCTGCCTTCCAAGAACAGCGGGCCGCTCACCCGAAGAGGGGGGCGGCCCGCTTGTCGTCCCAACGAACGCGGATGGCTCGCTCTGCCGCTCAGACCATCCCGTCGAGGATCCCGTTCAGGGTCGCGCTGGGGCGCATCGCCGCCGAGATCTTCGCCTCGTCCGGGTTGTAGTAGCCGCCGATGTCGACCGGCGCACCCTGGGCTGCGAGCAGCTCGGCGCAGATCGCCTCCTCGCCCGCAGCGAGGGCAGTGGCCACCGGCGCGAAGCGGGCCGCGAGCTGCGCGTCCTCGGCCTGGCTCGCCAGGGCCTGGGCCCAGTAGAGCGTCAGGTAGAAGCTCGCGCCGCGGTTGTCGATCTCGTTCACCTTGCGCGAGGGGGTGCGCTCGTTCGCGAGGTACTGGCCGATGGCCCGGTCGAGGGTCTTCGCGAGCAGCGTGGCCTTGGCGTTGCCGGACTGCTCGGCCGCGAGCTCGAGGGACGGCACGAGGGCGCAGTACTCCCCGAGGGAGTCCCAGCGCAGATGTCCCTCCGCGAGGAACTGCTGCACGTGCTTGGGCGCAGAGCCGCCGGCGCCGGTCTCGAACAGGCCGCCGCCCTGGAGCAGGGGCACGATCGAGAGCATGCGCGCGCTCGTACCCAGCTCGAGGATCGGGAACAGGTCGGTCAGGTAGTCGCGCAGGACGTTGCCCGTCACCGCGATCGTGTCCGCGCCGCGGCGGATGCGCTCGAGGGAGAAGCGCATCGCCTCGACCGGCGCGAGCACGTGAATCTCGAGCCCGTCCGTGTCGTGGTCCTGCAGGTAGGACTCGACCTTGGCCCG
>JAQBVH010000092.1 GCA_027623615.1 Planctomycetota bacterium
CGAGCCGCCGGCGTCGAGCTCGACCTCGAACTCGATGCGCGTGCGGCCATCCTCGCTGCGCTCGAGG
Source organism: Planctomycetota bacterium (assembly GCA_027623615.1). Taxonomy (GTDB): domain Bacteria; phylum Planctomycetota; class UBA1135; order UBA1135; genus JALWOP01. The sequence goes on from JAQBVH010000092.1 coordinate 68, forward strand.
TAGGCGTGCCCGGCCATGTGGGGCATGCGGACGACCTTGGTCGGGACGTCGACGCGATCGGGCTCTCCGGCGAGGAACTCGGCGCGCCAGGAGCGACCCTCCTCGATGGGGATCAGCTCGGTGAACATGACCACGTCGCGATCCCAGACGATCAGGTGCGCGGGGATCGGCGCGCGGCCGCGCTGGTAGACCCAGGTGGCCTCGTTCGAGGGCGGCGCGAGGTAGCGAGCCTCGACGAGGTTGGGGACCCACTCCGCGCTGCGGTTCACGTCCGAGAAGACCGCGATCACCTCGAGGGGGTCCGCGTCGAGGACCGCGACGCCGCGCAGGCGCGGGAAGTCCGCGTCCTCGAGACCCCTGGCCGAGATCGCGATGCCGCCCTTCTCCTCGAGCAGGACCCAGCCCTCGTCCGGGTCCGGGACGGACATGCAGCCGGCCAGGCCGGCGAGGAGGATGGGAATTGCGCGCACAAGTGCAGTGTGCGGCATGGGTTGCAGATTGTTGGAGGCTTGGCCTGTAGACAAGAACGACATCTGTAGTATTACAGGTGTCGTTGATGCGGGGCCCCTGGTGTCCCCGACCGCTGCGCGCCGCCCCAGGTTGCGCCTCAACCCCCAAGGAATGCCCATGACCCCTTCCCCCGGCCTCCTCCCCTGGCTCGCCACCTTCACCATGCACAGCGTGCTGCTGTGCGCAGCTGCGTTCGTCGTCACGCGTTACGTCCGCAGCCCGCGGGGGAGGGAGGTGATCTGGAAGGGCGCCCTCCTGGGGGCGTTCGCGACCTCGGCCCTGCAGGGCTGGATCGGTCGCTCGGCCGTGCTGATGGTCGAGGTGCCGGTCGCCGAGGCGGCGCCGCAGCAGGCCCCGGGCCGGGTGATCGCGCTCGCGGGCTCGGGGGCGGCACTGACCTCTGAGGTCCTGCCCGCCGAGCCCGTGCTTGCCGCGCCCAGCGAGGTGCCGACCGCGGCCGCAGCGAACGAGCAGACCTGGATATGGTGGCTGCTCGCTGGATGGGCAGCGATCGCCGCGGCGCGTCTGGCCCTGCTCGCCCGAGATCAGTGGCGCGTGCAGCGGGCCTTCGCCGGCCGGCGCCCGGTCCTCGACGAGCGCCCGCGCCGGATGATCGAGGCCCTGCTCGACGACCCGCGCCGCGCCGCGCGCATCCAGCTCTCGGTCCAGGCCGGACTCGAAGGTCCGCTGGCCCTCGGGCTGCGCGAGATCGTGCTCCCCGAGCGCTACGAGTGGCTCGACGATGGCGAGCTCGAAGGGCTCCTGGCCCACGAGCTCGCCCACCTGGTGCGTCGCGATCCGCTGTGGTCGCTGCTCGCGCACACCCTCGAGCGGGCCTTCTTCCCGCAGGTCCTCCTGCGCGGCGTACGGCGACGCCTGGTCGCGGACGCGGAGCTCTGCGCCGACGACTGGGCTGCGCGTCGCATGGGACAACCCATCGACCTGGCCCGCTGCCTGGCGACCGTCGCCGGGTGGATAGGGGACCGCGACCAGCGCGAGGTCCCGGCCATGGCCGCGGGGATGGGGAGCTCGAAGTCCGCCCTCGTCGAGCGCGTCGAGCGCCTGCTCGAGCCCGGGCGCCGTGACCGGGGTGGCCGGACCTTGGCCGCGATCGCGGTGACGGGTGCCCTCGGCGTGCTGGCCTGGGCCGGCCCGATCGTGCTTGCGGACGACGGCGACGAGCTGCGCCTCGAGCTGATCGAGATCGAGCGCGTCGGCGACGCCGACGGCGGTCGGCTGCTGTACACCCTCGAGAAACTCGAGACCACGCGGCTGGAGCGTGTCGCCCAGTCTCTCGAGGCGTCCATCCAGGCGCGCGAGATCTCCCAGGTTGCCCTCGACCTCGGCGCCGGAGTCGCGGCGGTCGAGGTCGAACCGCTCCTGGCCCAGCTCGCCCACTACGGCTTCGATCGACCGCTGGTCGTCGGCCGGGGGGACCGTGCGCAGGAGCTGCGACGCCGGATCGTCGCCCGCGGGCCCTGGGTCCTCCACGTCGACGTGGTCGAGCCCGGCAAGCGACTGGATCCGGAGACCGGCGAGGATTGGAGCGGGCAAGGTCGTTGGCGCTACGACGACTCCCGCGTCGTGCGCTATCGCGTGGGCGACGGCGGGCAGGTGACCCTCGCAGGTGTGACCGCGATCTTGCGTGGGCGCGCCGGTGTGCCGGTCATCGTCGACCCCCACGCCGGCACGTTGTACCAGGACATCGTCACGCTCCTCGATGGTCTGACTGCCGCCGGCTTCGAGGACATCTCGTTCCGCTCCGCCTCCAACGACCTGATCGGCGGCAGCCTCGGACGAGAGGCGCAGGCCGGAGACGTCCTGCGCAGCCCCGGAGCGCAGATGCCGGTCGACGGCGCGGAGCCGGTCGTGACCGGGCGCGTCAGCAAGGATCGGCGCTCCGTCGAGGCTGCGGACCCGGAGAGCCTCGACGCCCTGCGCGGGTTGGGTTACGTCGGCGCAGGCGATCCAGAGGCCGGTGGTGGTGCTGATCCCGAAGCGATCGACGCGTTGCGAGGTCTCGGCTACGCCGGTGACGATGAGCCGGAGGCTGAGCCTGCGGGCGCGGCTGGCGGCTCGGGAGCGACGCGCGCGGACGGCTTCGGTGGACCCTCCACCCCGGGCCCGTCCGGTCCCAGTCGTGCGGGCGGTGGTGCATCGACCCCCGGCCCCGCGGGCCCAAGTCGTCCGCGCGGTCGAGGCCCTTCGACTCCAGGTCCCGCAGGTCCGAGTCGTCCCGCCGGCGGCGGCACGGCCGGTGGCGCAGGGGTTCACCAGGGCCCGCCCGGTCCCAGCGCGCCGGCCGCAGGATCCCAGGAGCCGCCTCCCGGACCCGTCGCGCCCTCCCGCCCGAGGAAGAAGGTCGACGAGATTCGCATCGACTCGAGCGGGGCGATCCGCGTGGGTGAGACGCTCCTCGTTGATCCGCAGCTGGTCGCTGGCCTCGAGGATCCGTACGCCCCGCTCAAGGCTCGTCTCGCGCAGATCGCCCGGGGCATGCACCGGAGCGAGGAGCTGCGCAAGGCCGGCCGCATGTCGCTGGCCGACGGTCCGCTGGTGCTGCGCGGAGAAGAGCACACCAACTTCGTGCACGTGCAGCGCCTGATGGAGGCTTGTGGAAGTCCGGACGTGCTGATCTGGCGCGTCTTCCTCGCTGAGGGGGACGGGAGCCCGATGGCGGCGCACCTGCCCACGGAGGCGGAGGTCGGCCAGGCCACGGAAGAGCTCGAGGACGGTGTCGTGGTGGCGGAGACCGAGCCGGTCGAGCGGGTCGAGATCCTGCTACGCGTTCGCTCGGCCGGCACCAAGGTCGACCCCCGGACCGGCGGGCCCTGGTCCGGCGCGGGCCCCTTCGCCTATGAGGGCCGCGTGATCCAGTACGCGATCGGTCCCTACAAGACCCAGAGCCTGACCGAGTTCCAGAAGAAGCTCGAGCAGGTGCGCCACCACGCGAACCGCAAGGTCCAGCTCGACCCGCGCGCCGGCGTCACGATGGGCGAGGTCCTGCAGGTCATGCGCATGACCGAAGAGCTGGCGTTCCCCGGCATCCTCTTCGTCGGCGCGTACGGCGCGCCGGCCAACGACTACAGCGTGGAGGACCGCTAGATGACCGGCTCCACCTCCCAGCTCACCGAGCTCCAGCTCGACATCCTGCGCGTGCTCTGGTCCGAAGGAGAACTGCCGGTCGCGGCAGTGCACGCGGCGCTCGCGCCCAACCGTGAGCTCGCACCGACGACGGTCGCCACCCTGCTCAAGCGCCTCGAGAAGCGCGGGGTGGTGACCCACCGCAGCGAGGGGCGCCAGTACCTCTTCCGGCCGCTCGTGTCGGAGGAGGAGGCCACGCGCTCGATCCTCGACGACACCGTCGACAAGCTCTTCGCCGGTGACGTGCCGGCGATGATGGCGCAGCTCCTGCGCAGCCACGACGTGGGCGCGGGCGACCTGGAGCGCATCCGTGGGCTGCTCGACGAGCGCTCGCGGGAGATGGACGCGAAGTAGCGCCAGGAAGTGGCGCCGGAGTGGCTCACTCCGGCGTCGCCGCAACGTCCTTCCAGTGCAGTCCGAAGCGCCTGAGGTACTTGGTCAAGCGGTCCGCGTCGTTGGTCGACGTGCGCCGCGCCCGGGAGGCCGCGAACAGCGCTCGCCCAGCCGCAGACAGCGTCGAGCTGCGGCGGCAGACGCGCAGGACCTCCTCGAGCTGCACCTCGTCGAAGCGGTCGAGCTCGGCGCACGCGTCCGCTCCGAGGACCGCGCCCACCAGGGAGGTCGCCGCCGCAGCGCCCTCGAGCTCGCGCCACCCGCGCCGCAGCCGCGCGAACTCCTCGTCGACGGTCTCGCGTTGAATGCGGCCGCCCGGGGCGAGGGTCGCCATGCGCGTGATCGCGGCGCCGAAGTCGCGGAAGTTCGCAGTCCAGGGCGTGCCCGCGTCGACCGCGAACTCGAGGAAGCGCCGCCGCGCTTCCTTGTTGAAGGTCACCCTGCGCCCGCTTTTCTTCTCGAAGCGCTCGAGCTCGAACTCGAGGTTGGGCTCGATGTCCGCCAGGCGCTCGCGCAGGGCGGGGAGCGGGAAGCTCCACAGGTCGATGCGCGCGAGCAGGTCCTCGCGGAACGCGCCGGCGCGCACGGCCGCACCGAGGTCACGGTTCGTGCCGGCGATGAGCTGGAAGCGGCTCTGGGCCGCGCGATCGGAGCCGAGCGGTAGGAAGGTGCCCTCCTCGAGCGCCCGCAGCAGCATCGCCTGCTCGTCGAGGCCCAGCTCACCGACCTCGTCGAGAAAGAGCAGCCCCTCGTCCGCCGTGCGCAGCAGGCCCTCGCGCCTCGATTGCGCGCCGGTGAAGGCGCCCTTCTCGTGACCGAAGAGCGTGGACATCGCCGCATCACCGCGCAGGGTCGCGCAGTTGACGTCGACGAGCTCGCCGCTCACGCGGTGATGGCGCTTCTTCAGCTCGAAGATGCGCCGGGCCAGCCCGGTCTTGCCCACGCCGGTCGGGCCGGTGAGCAGGATCGGCGCGTCCGAGGCGAGCGCCACCTGCTCGATGCGGTCCATGAGCTGGTTGAAGCTCGCGTCGCGGGTTTCGATCCCGGCCTTGAGGAAGTGCACGCCCTCGAAGCGCTCCCTCTCGAAGCGCGTCGCGAGCTGGTCGTAGCGCGAGAGGTCGAGGTCGATGATCGAGGTGCTACCGCGACCCGACTTGTCGCCCTGGATCGGCGAGGTCTGCAGCAGGCGCGCGGGCAGGCGCCGCGTCTCGGTCAACAGGAACAGGCAGATCTGATGGACGTGGGTGCCCGTCGTGATGTGGACGAGGTAGTCCTCGCGCTCCTCGTCGAACTCGTAGGCGTCGGCGAAGTCGGCCAGGACCGCGAACACCTCGGCGAAGTCCCAAGGGTCGGCGAAGGAGACCTCGTGCCGGACGACCTCGGTCTCGGGGGAGACGCTCTGCACGTCCTCGGCCAGCACCTCCCCGAGCTTGGCCCAGCGGCGAGGTACGAGCAGCTCGAGGCGATCGACGACGAAGTCCTCCTGGTTGGCCAGGCTGACCGTGGGGCGCCAGCGCTCCCAGCGGTCCTCCTTGAGGCCCTTGTCGAGGACCGTTCCGATCAGCCCGATGACGACGACCGGCTTATCCATAGGGATAAGTTACACGACCAAGGGAGAGCTATGAAGCGTTGCACGACGAGCAGCGGGACAGGCTCTTGATGCGCTAAGCCTTGGATCGTGCGTGGCTTGGTGCTCACCGGGCCCGCTTCCGCGCGCCCCTGGCACGCCCCTCGCACTAGGGCGAGCACTTCCGAATGACGGCGGCCAGCCCCGTACGGCGACTGCGCTCCGCCAGGTCCGTGCTCGGAAGCCCGGGACACCCCCCGGTCCAACGTGGATGGATTCGCGGCCCCGTTCGGGGCCAGCGCTCGAGCACCGTCGCGGCGGCCTTGCGGGGAAGCGCTGCGGCGCCTCCCCCCGCCACCGAGACGGGGCCCCGCGGGGGGCCGCGACCTTCGAACACCGTGAGGAACCCTTGATGCAAGTCATCCTGATCTCCGCCGCCATCGCCGTCGTCGTGACCTGCGCCCTGCTGCGTTGGTCGCTGTCCACCAGCGTCGTCGTCGAGGACTTCGAGGACGCGATCCTCGTGCGCGACGGCCGCGTCGTGCAGGACCTCGGTTCCGGCCGGCGCCGTGTGTGGCGCCGCGGAGACGAGATCAGCAAGGTCGACCTACGTGAGCAGCAGCTCCTCGTCGGCGGTCAGGAGGTCCTGACGGCGGACGGCGTACCGCTCAAGGTGAGCGTGACCGTGACCTTTCGTCTGCTCGGGGCCCGCGCCCAGCGCGGCGTCGCGGACTCGAGCAACGCGCTGTGGCTCGCGGCGCCACACGCCCTGCGCAACGCGGCCTGCCAGGTCAGCCTGCAGGAGGTGCTGGACGACCGCGCCGCCCTCGACGCGCGCATGACCGCAGAGCTGCGCGGGCAGGCGCAGCGCCTGGCGCTGGCCGAGGTGCAGCTCGCCCTCAAGGACCTGATGGTCGGCGGGGACCTCAAGCGCAGCCTGGCCGACGTGGCCAAGGTCCGCTTCGAGGGCCGGGCGCGCCTCGAGCGCGTCCGCTCCGAGACCGCTGCCTTGCGCGGCCTGGCCAACGCCGCTCGGCTGCTCGAGGACAACAAGGGGCTGGCGCAGCTCCAGCTCATCCAGACGGCGCAGGCCGTGGCTGCCGGCGAGGGCAACCAGCTCGTCCTGCACATCGACCCGGACGCCAACGCGAGCTAGAACCAGGAGGCAATCAATGAACAACTACGACCTGATCGAGGGCGGCCTGGTGCCGATCAAGGCCTGGACCCGCGGGGTGCAGCTCGATGACAGCGCCATGGTGCAGCTGCGCAACACCGCAGGCCTGCCCATCATCCACAGCCACCTGGCGGTGATGCCCGACGTCCACTGGGGGCTCGGCGCGACCATCGGCAGCGTGATCCCGACCGTGGGGGCCATCGTGCCCGCCGCCGTCGGCGTCGACCTGGGCTGCGGGATGTGCGCGGTGCGCACCAGCCTCGTGGCGAGCGATCTGCCCGACAGCCTGCGCGGGATGCGCAAGATGATCGAGCAGGCCGTGCCCCACGGGCGCACGGGCGGTAACCGCAGAAAGGACCGCGGGAGCTGGGGGGAGCTCCCCAAGCGGGTGAGCAACCTCTGGACGGCCCACCTCGACGCCGGCTTCCGCGCCCTCTGCGCGCGCTACCCGGTCTTCGAGAAGACGAACAACATCCATCACCTAGGGACCCTGGGGACGGGCAACCACTTCATCGAGGTCTGCCTCGACGAGCAGGACCGCGTCTGGTTCATGCTGCACTCCGGCTCGCGCGGGGTCGGCAACCGGATCGCGAGCATCTTCATCGAGAAGGCCAAGCAGGACATGCAGGCCCACCTCGGCAACCTGCCCGACAGGGACCTGGCCTACCTCAGCGAGGGCTCGCCGACCTTCGAGGACTACATCGAGGGTGTCGGCTGGGCCCAGGACTTCGCGCGCCTCAACCGTCAGGTGATGATGGAGCTGGTGATCGAAGCCGTGCGCAAGGTGCGCGGACTGCCGCGCTTTCAGGCCGACCTCATGGCGGTCAACTGTCACCACAACTACGTCGAGCGGGAGCACCACTTCGGCGCGGACTGCTGGGTGACCCGCAAGGGCGCGCTGCGCGCCGGCGCGGGGGAGCTCGGCATCATCCCGGGTTCGATGGGTGCCAAGAGCTTCATCGTGCGTGGCAAGGGCAACGCCGACAGCTTCCACTCCTGCAGCCACGGCGCGGGCCGGGCGATGAGCCGCACCGAGGCCAAGCGCCGCTACTCGATCGACGACCACATCCAGGCGACCGAGGGGGTCGAGTGCCGCAAGGACGCCGCCGTGATCGACGAGACGCCGATGGCGTACAAGGACATCGACAAGGTCATGCAGGCCCAGGCCGACCTGGTGGACGTCGTCCACACCCTCAAGCAGGTCGTCTGCGTGAAAGGCTGATGGCGTGATCGAGATCGATGGACGACAGGGAGAGGGCGGCGGTCAGGTCCTGCGCACCAGCGTGGGCCTGGCCGCCGCCCTGGGCGTGTCGGTGCGGGTCGACTCGATCCGCGCAGGACGCAAGCAGCCTGGGTTGCTGCGCCAGCACCTGACGGCCGTCAAGGCGGCCGCGCAGATCAGCGGGGGCCGCCTGGAGGGCGCGCACCTCGGCAGCACGGCCCTCGAACTGCATCCGGGAACCGTCCAGGCCGGCAGCTATCACTTCGCGATCGGGAGCGCCGGCAGCGCGGTGCTCGTGCTGCAGACCGTCCTGCCGGCCCTGCTCGTGGCCGACGGGCCGAGTCACCTCGTGCTCGAGGGCGGGACCCACAACCAGTGGGCGCCGCCCTTCGACTTCCTCGAAGCGACCCTGCTGCCGACGCTCGCGAGGACCGGGGCGCAGGTCGAGGTGAGCCTCGTGCGCGCGGGCTTCTTCCCGGCCGGCGGCGGCGAGATCCAGGTGCAGGTGACCCCCGCTGTGTCGCCGGCGCGCCTCGTGCTCGAGGAGCGCGGCGCGGCCACCCGGCGCGTCGCTGCGATCCACGCCGCGCACCTGCCGGACACGGTGCCCGAGCGCGAGGG
>JAQBVH010000093.1 GCA_027623615.1 Planctomycetota bacterium
CGATCGGCTCGATTCGTTACGGCTGCCTCTGCAAGGAGGACGGGATGCCGATCGACGACCTGCTCGTCTATCGGGACGCGGAGTCGACGATCTACCTGGTCGTCAACGCCTCGAACACCGAGCGTGACCTCGCCTGGATCCGCGAGCACGCCGAGGGCATGGACGTCACGATCGACGACCAGACCGAGCGGACCGCCATGCTGGCCGTCCAGGGTCCGCGCTCGCCCGAGGCTGCCCAGCCGTGCGTCGAGGGCCTCGACCTCGCCGAGATGGGCTACTACAAGTTCGGCTTCGCCACGGTGTGCGGCCTCGAGAGCGTGCGCATCAGCCGCACGGGCTACACCGGCGAGACCGGCTTCGAGATCTACCTGCCCGAGGGCGAGGCCGTGCGCGTCTGGAACGAACTCCTCGCCGCTGGCGCAGGCTGCGGTCTGACTCCCATCGGCCTGGGCGCGCGCGACACGCTGCGCCTCGAGGCGGGCATGTCCCTCTACGGCCACGAGATCGACGAGTCCCACGACCCGATCCAGGCCGGCCTGAACTTCGCCGTCTCCTTCAAGGAGGAGAAGGGCGACTGGATCGGCCGCAGCGCCCTCGCGGCGATCAAGGCGAACCCCACGCGTGCCCTGGTCGGCATCACGACGGGCGGCAAGCGTGTTCCCCGTCAGGGCTACGCTCTGGTTCACGGCGCTGACGTCGTGGGCGAGGTCGTCTCCGGCGCAGTCTCCCCGACCCTCGGCACGAACATCGGTTCGGCCTACGTCCCCCTCGCGCTGGCCGAACCCGGCACGGAGCTCGAGATCGACATTCGCGGCAAGCGGCAGGCCTGCACTGTCGTCGCCCTCCCCTTCTATTCCCGCACCCGCTGAATCCCATGCGTCCCGACGACCGCAAGTACATGGACTCCCACGAGTGGGCCAAGCTGGACGGCGACACCGTCCTGGTCGGCATCACCGACTTCGCCGTGCAAGAGCTCAGCCACGGCAACATCGACGACCTCGTCTACTGCGACCTGCCCGAGCTGGGCCGCATGATCGAGCAGGGCGAGACCTTCGGCGAGATCGAGTCGGTCAAGGCCGTCGCCGACCTCAACGCGCCCGTCGGCGGTGAGATCGTCGAGGTCAACGCGGCGATCGAAGATCACCTCGAGATCCTGGCCACCGACCCCTGGAAGCAGGGCTGGATGGTGCGCATCAAGCCGACCGCCAAGTCGCTCGAGCACCTGCTCGACGCCGAGGCGTACGAGCAGATCGTGACCGAAGCGCAGGGCGCCTAGGTTCGACGTCATGACCGGCGCCGCATCCTCCTGGCGCCTGCTGCGCACGTGGGCGGTGAGCCCCGAGCTGGCGATGGGCCTCGACGAGGTCCTGCTCGACCAGGTCGGCTCCCCGCCCACGCTGCGCTTCTACACCTGGGAGCCCGACACCCTCAGCCTGGGTTACTTCCAACGCTTCGCGGAGGTCCCGGCGACCGCCCAGGCGACGCGCGTCGTGCGCCGGCTGACGGGGGGCGGCGCGATCCACCACGCCGGTGAATTGACCTTCTCGATCGCGGCAGACGCGGCCCATCCCCTCTATCGCGGTCCGGTCGCGCCCAGCTACGAGCGGGTGCACGCGGTGGTGATCGACGCGCTCGGACGCCACGGCGTCAGCGCGGCGCTGCGCCGCGCTGACGCCGTCACCTCGGACGTCGCGGGCACGGGCATGTGCTTCCACGCCTCGACGCCCCTCGACATCGTCTGGGACGAGGCCAAGGGCGTCGGCTCGGCCCAGCGTCGTCGGCGCGGTCGGGTGCTCCACCACGGCTCGATCAAGCTCGCGGCCTCGCACCTGGAGACCGGGGTGGCCCGCGCGCCCCAGGTCTCGCCCGCGGACCTGGCCGACACGCTGCTCGCGCAGATGACGGAGCAGTGGCATGGGCGCTTCGACGAGGACGACCCCACGGCGGACGAGCTCGCTCGCGCCCAGGTGCTTGGCGCGGCGACCTGCGCCGAGGCCTTCCTGCGCCGCAGGTAGGACGTCCAGGTGCCAGGCCTGGCAGGACACCTTGCGTCCTGCGCGAGGCGCGCGGGCGCCGTGTACCGCGCGCCGACTACGCCGCGACGAGGGCGGTGCGACAGACCTCCGCGAGGGGTCCGTCGTAGCGCGCGCTCTCGATCTCGGCCGGCGGGCAGACCTCGCCCGCGCGCAGCCGTCCGGTCGGCGCGAGCGCCGGACCATCGTGCTTGAGGTCGAGGACCAGCCCGCTGTGCTTGCAGCGCACCACCGCGACCCGGCGACCGGGGAAGGTGCGCGGCGTGGCGCCAGGGATGGCCGAGGGGGCGAGCAGGAGCACCTCCTCACCCAGGTCGAGCAGCCAGGTCGTGCCCGCGGGACCGTCGATGACCCAGGCGTCCTTGGCCGTGCCCTCGAGGACCTCGACGCGCCCGTAGTCCAGGTCGTCCAGTAGCTCGCGTCGCACGCGCCAGGTGCCGCGCACGTAGTACACGATCGACCACGTGCCGCCGAACGCCATCGTGATCAAGCCTGGGACGAAGAGCATCACGTCGCGCGTGACCTCTTCCTTCGCGCCGCCGGGGAACACGAACGTTGCCGGCACCCCGAAGAGCAGGATGCCCGCGACGAAGCTGCCCGAGAGCAGGATCAACGCGGCCACCGTGTACGACGACCAACCCGGCTCGGTGACCCGCTCCTGATGGGCGGCGCGCTCGACGCGGGCACGCTCGGGTGGGGTCATGTCACGGTGACGCAGGCTGGTCATGGCCAGTCCTTCGACCGCGGGAGGCATCGGACTGAACGCTGGCTCGTCCCGGGACAGGCTGGCGATCGGCGCTCGCTACTCGTCGCTCCGAGCGACCTGCGCCAGGGTCACCTCGACGCGCCAACCGTTCTTGGTCTGCACGCTGACCCCTTCGAGGCGCGAGCCGTCCGACAGGCGCAGGGGTCGCCACAGGTCGGCCTTCGGGCGGTCGCAACCCCACTTGGCGGTGACGGCGGCTTCCATCAGGGCCTCGCAGTTCTGGGCGGAGTGATTCCCTGCGGCCATCGGCACCTCGAGGCTGACCGTCTTGGACGCCCGCGTGACCGGGTGGATCGCGTTGGCCGACAGGAGCAAGCTCAGGTCGAGCCCGTCCTTGTCCGGCGCGATCACCTTCAGCGACAGGGGGGCGCCCTCACACGCGGTGACCGACCCCCGGATGCCCTGATCGAGGCGCAGGTTGACGTGGAGCGCCTGCTCGATGAACAGGGTTCCGGCGCCCGGGTCCTTGACCGCCGCTGACCCCACGTGGCTGTGGATCTCGGCCGACTGCATGCGTCCCGCCAGGAGACGGATCACATCGGCGCCGGTCGTGCCCTCGGCGAGGAAGGCCCTCAGTTCGAGGATGCGCGGCTCGCCCTTGACCAGCGCGCCGACCTCGATCTCCACACGCGCCGCAGTCGACAGGGAGCCCTCCAGGCGCAGCTGGGCCAGGGACTGGCCCGGGGCGAGGGAGGCGAGGACGAGGAGTAGGGAAGCGAGCAGTGCAGTGCGGAGCGTCATGGCAGTGGCGTGGTTGGCGGACCCTCGTCGGTACGGACGACCCCAGCGTAGGCTTCTTCCCCGGGCCCGGAGGAACGTGCCCGGTTAGGATCCCGCCCGCCCTCACCCTGGAGCCCCGTGCACGACCTCCCCCTCCACTACCGCGCGACCGTGCGCACCCTGCTGCGCTTCGCAGCGTCGATGACGATCGTGGGCCTGCTGACCGGCGTCCTGTTCCAGGAGTCGGCCAAGAAGCTCGCCAAGGACCTGGACCCCGCCATCCGGTGGGCGGCATCGCGGGGCCTGGCCCTGGTCCACGGTCACGTGTTCACGACCACGGTCCTGATCCCCATCGCCATGGCGGCGGCCCTCGTGCTCGCCCGCGCGATCGGGGGCAAGGAGCTGAGCGCGTCGCCCCTGCGCTGGCTGATCCGCGGCTACCTGCCCTGTGTCGGCGCGGCGCTGGCCCTGATGCTCTACAAGGCCTACCACGTGCTGCTCATGGTGCGCGGCGGAGAGCACGACCTGGAGCTGATCGACGGGGCCTACTTCGGCGGCGTCCTCGCCCTGCGCCACGCCCTCTACGGCGTCGTGCACGTGGGCATGGCCGTCAGCCTGGGCGTGTTCGTGGTCGCCCTGTTCCGCAGCCTCGCGGAGGCCGGCCGGACGGGCGCCTGAGCAGAACGCAAGCAGGCGGCCCGCTCGATGTCTCGAGTGGACCGCCTGTTGAAGTGTGGTTACCCCGCCAGGACTTGAACCTGAAACGTCTGGACCAAAACCAGATGTGTTGCCAATTACACCACGGGGTAAGCCGGTGCCGTTTTGGCGGCCGAAAGCATATCGCCCCGGCTGGTGGTGTCGAGGCCTCCACTACGTTTTTCGGGCCTCGCGGGCCGCCTGCAGGAGCAGACGCAGGCCCTTGACCGCCGCCCAGGCGCGTACGCGATCGCGTCCCGCGTCCGGCCACTGGTGCTGGTGGGTCTGGACGTCGCCATCACAGGCCACCCCGAACCAAACGAGACCCACGGGCCGCTCGGCGGACCCGCCACCCGGTCCCGCGATCCCGGTCACGGAGAGCGCCAGGCGGGCCCCCGCGCGCTGCGCGGCTCCCATGGCCATCGCCGCTGCCGTCTCGGCCGAGACGGCCCCGTGGGACGCGAGGACCTCCTTCGGGACGCCGAGCCGGGCGATCTTCGCCTCGTCCGAATAGGTCACCACCGTCTCGCGCAGGACGGCGCTGATCCCGGGCACTGCGGTCAGCGCGGCGGCGATCAGGCCGCCGGTGCAGGATTCGGCCAGGGTGATCGACAGCCCGCTGGCGAGGAGCTCCGCGCCCAGGGCCAGGGCCAGGTCCGGTGAGGTCTCGCTGAACACGTAGGCACCGAAGCGCTCGCGGAACTCGACGAGGCGTTGTTCGAGCAGGGCCTCGACCGCAGCCCGGGTCGGGGCGTGGGCGACCAGCTTGGCCGTCAGGATGCCCTGCTTGACCGTGCAGCCCATGCGCGGGTTCGCGTCCCGCGCCATCCACTCCCCGGCGCCATCGGCGAAGACGCTCTCGGAGAGGTCCGACAGGTGGATCGAGCGCGAGGCGAAGACCCCGTCGCTGATCGGGTGCGCGTCGAGCCAGGGCGCGACCGCGTGCGCGAACATGTCCGCCAACTCCGGCGGCGGTCCGGGGAGCACGAACACGTCCGCGTCCCCCACCTGGCAGTGGATGCCGGGGGCGGTCCCGCAGAGGTTCGCGAGGACCCGTGCGCCCGCGGGCAGCAAGGCCTGCCTGCGGTTCGACTCGGGCATCGGCCGCGACGAGCGCGCGTACCAGGCGCAGATCTGCCCCCAAGCCTCCTCGGAGTGCTCGATCGCCACTCCGGCCGCGCGGGCGACCCCGTGGCGGGTCACGTCGTCGAGGGTTGGACCAAGGCCTCCGGAGACCAGCACCAGGGGCGCGCGCTCTGCGGCTGCGACCACGGCTGCGGCGATGTCCTCCTCGTCGTCGCGCACGATGCCCACGTGGTGTGCTTGCCGCCCCCACTCGACGAGTCGAGCGGCGAGGTGCGGGGCGTTCAGGTCCGGGTGCGCGCCGGCGAGCAGCTCGTCTCCGACGGAGACGATCGCCGCCGTATGGGCCTCAGCGCTCACGGGGCGCTGGTCCGCTGCACGGGCTGCTTGACGGTCAGGCGGGAGGCGATGTGACCGATCTCGTAGAGCACGACGATCGGCCCGGCCATCATCATCTGCGTGAACGGATCCGGCGGCGTGATCAACGCGCCCAGGACGAGCGACCCGACGATCATGTGCGGCCGGTACTTGCCAAAGTCCTTCGGGTTGACGAGGCCGAGCCGCGCCAGGGCGAGCATCACGATCGGCAACTGGAAGATCACACCCAGGGCCAGGGTCAGGGCCACCAGGAAGGTCCAGTAGTTGTCGACGCTCTCGTACCACTGGATCGACTCGAGGGTCTGCAGCGCGAGGAAGTAGAGGGCGTTGGGGATCAGCACGAAGTAGCCGAAGAGCACGCCGCTGAAGAACAGCCCGATGCTCACTGGGAAGTACCTGTGCACGACGAACTTCTCGTGCTTGTAGAGCCCCGCAGCGACGAAGGCCCACATCTGCCAGAGCAGGATTGGCCCTCCGAAGAAGAGCGAGAAGTAGAAGCACAGCTTGAGCTGATAGAAGAAGCCCATCGCCGCCGCGTCGCCCTTCATGCGCGCGGGCACGGCCAGGTCGTCACGCAGGACCTTGGTCTTGGGGTACCCCGCCTCGTCGTACCACTCCTTCCACTCGTCCTCGAGGGCGCCGTCTTCGTTGATGGCCTTCTCGGCGCGGATGACGAGCTCGGCGTTCAGATCCCTGACCGCGGTCTGGTACGGCTGCTGGACCCACCCGTCGAGCGTCTTGACGAAGGTCCAGCAGACCGCAAACGAGATCCCGATCGCGAGCACCGACCGGATCAACCGCGACCGGAGCTCGTCGAGGTGCTCCCCGAGGGTCATGCGCGACGCCTCGACCTCATCGGGCTTGTCCGGCTGCTTGGGCTTCACTTCCGCCATGCAGGCATGATCCCCACCCACGCAGGATTCGTCCATCGGAGGCTGGGGAACTCCAACCGATCTGCGTCACCGCGCACCACCCCAGCGAGGTCTGCAACGCGCCGACCCGCGAGGTGGTCACGAGCTGGGCCTTGGGCGGGGGAAGCGGGAGACTGTGGCTCAACCCAGCTTGGGTTTCGGGGGATGTCGGCGTGATCTGAGTGATCATCCTTCCTGGAACCGACCCAAAGGGAAGAGATGGTCCGGGCAGTTGAGACGGTTCGGCGCTGCCGACGCACCGGGGGCGAGGCCTTAAACGGCGAGCACAGGGGGAGCGAACGGCTACGGCGAGGTTGGACGCGCAGGCGAGTCGACGTCGCGAGCAGAGCAGCAGGTACGTTCACCTCACTTGAGCTTTCAACCTCGCCTGCGCGTTCGACCCCTGCGCGTTCACCCCGCCTGCGTGTTCAACCTCGCCGAAACCGTTCGCTCCTCCCGTTATTCGCCGTTTAGGGCCTCGCCCCCCGGCGCGTCGGTCCCTCCTAGCCGCCCCGACTGCCCGCACCGTCTCTTCCCCTTGGGTCCGCTGCGACATCGCCCGAAACCCCTCCGACAAAGAAGAACGCCGGGCCCCGCAGGGCCCGGCGTGTGTGCCAGGACTGGTTCTTCGAGCGCCAGGCGCTCTGCGCCTAGCGCTTGAAGAACCGTTGGAACTGCGTGATCGAGACGATCGAGCAGCCCTGGGCTTGAGCGTTCTTGTAGACGCCGAGCTCTGAGGGCTGGCGCGGCTCCTCGAGGGGGTCGCCGTTTTCGTCCGTGTACATCGGCTGGCCCACGATTAGGTAGTTCGTGGTCAGGTCGAGTTCCTTCTGGACGGTGATGCCGATCTCGGCGAGCAGCAGGGCGATCTCGGCCTCGTTGTAGGTGCCACCGAAGCGACCGGCGAGGACCGCATTGCGGGTGCCTTCGGGGTCGTAGATCGGGTTGAAGCACTGATCACCGGTGACGACCGGGTCGTACTGGTCCTTGACGTCGTAGATGCGAACCTCGGAGGTCTTCTCCGTCACGCGCAGGACCTCGGCCATCGCCTTGAGGGCGGAACCCTTCGGGTTCGGGTGACCGGTCATGACCTCGAAGCGCATGCCCTCGGTGACCTTGTGGATCGTGCCCCGGTTGATCCATGCCGTGCCCAGCTCCTTGGAGGTGGCCAGGATCTCGGCGTCGGAGGTCTCAGCGCGCTGGGTGAAGTCTTCCACCGCGTTGCTGAGGTTGGTCATGCGGTCAGTTGCAATCTGGCGCTCCTCGGCGAGTTGGACCACGAGCGCGTCGTTCTCGGCCTTGGCCTGGTTGAGCTGAGTGCTCAAGGAGTTGCGCTCGGCGGTCCGATCCCCGAGATCGGATTTCAGGGTCGCGACCTCGGCCTTGAGCGAGGATTCCGAGTCTTTGAGGATGACGATCTCCTTCTCCTTAACTGTGGTCAGAGTAGCCAGCGCCTGCTTCGCGGCGTCAGTGCGCTTCTCTTCGGCGTCGCCGTGGCCGTCGATCGTTTTCTGCCGCGAGGCCGCCAGGTTGTTGGCGTCGCGCAGCTTCTCGATCGAGGGCTCGATCGCATCCTGGAAGGCAACCACGCTCGGGTCGAGACCCATGCCGGTCACGAGGGTGCCCACGCCCGCCTTCGCCAACGCGATGTCCGAGGTCGAGCCGGTGGCGGCGCGATCGCGATAGCCAACGACCACGCTGAGTTCGCGGAAGTCCTTGACCGCCAGGTCACGGGCGATGTTGGCCGCCGTGAGGTCACTCGACATCGCGTCCCGGGCCTCCTTGGCCTTCTGTGCCTCCTGGTTGGCGACATAGCCAAAGGCGACTGCGACGAAGAAAAGGACGATGACGACGATCATCCAGACAGCGCCGATGCGGGCGACACCACGGTTGGAGAGCTGCTTCATGCGGTCGATCCTGGTCGAGGGGACGCGGACGG
>JAQBVH010000094.1 GCA_027623615.1 Planctomycetota bacterium
AGCGCCAAGGTGTGGCGGGATCAGGAACGCGGCCGACCCCGAGTTCCCCGGGGCCGGCCGCGCGTGGATTCCAAGGACCTCTACTCGAGGCAGTTGCGCGAGTCGCGGTGGCCCGCAATCACCGCCCGCGAGCCCGAACTGAAGGTGTTCGCGCAGGTGATGTAGGGGTTCATCGTGTGGCTCGTGCAGGAGCAGTGAGGTGCGTTCCAGTTGTGACCGAGCTCATGGGCAGACAGGTCGGTCGCACACGAGAAGTTGTTGTTGAAGTCCGATTGGACCAGGCCGTAGGCGTAGCTGTCGTGGCAGATCACGCCGACGTAGGCGATGCCGATCGTGCCACCGGCGACCGGGATGCCGGTGAACAGGTGGGTCGTGTCACGGTCGACGCCATCGTGGTTGTTCTCCCAGTCGTTGCGCTGGATATCCAGCAGCCTGCTGGCGCTCTTGCTCTTGTAGGGGTTCGACTGCTTCGAGGCGCGCACGAGCGTCATGTTGATGTTGTGGCTGATCGAGACTTCGCTCTCGTACTGCAGGTTCATCGTGTTGACGACCGAGTCGATGCGGTTCTGCACGTTGGCGCTGCTCTGGCCGTAGTCCTTGTAGTACTCGTAGTCGGCGTCGCAGGCGATATCGCAGACGGAGATCGCGGCCGGCCCGGAGTCTCCCGTCATGGGGGGCGCGAAGCTGCTGTCGGCATCGACACCGCAAGCGAACGGGACCTCGAGGACGTTGTCGCCGTGATAGAGAACATGGGAGAGGGCATCGGCCCCCTCGACATGGGAAGCCATCGGCTGCAGCCACAGGTCAGACCCGTCGGCCTTGTGAATCCGGGCGTAGACGCCGTCGTCGAGCCAGGAGGCTGCGACGATTGCGGCCGGATCACCCACCACGGAGCCGCGGTAGGTGCGCGGCTCCGGAGCGGGAACCGCCAGCAGCGACCCGTCGTCCTGCTGCTCGAACAACTGGAAGTCGTCCGCGCGCACCGAGTGCGGGTAGAGGTCGATCGCCATCGGCGTTGCGCCGACGTGGAAGGCGACGCGGATGGGAGAGCCGAGTTGACCTGTGATCGACGGTCGCACGATGTCGACCTCCGCCAGGTGGAACGCACGCAGGGCGTCGTTGGTCAGGTCGAGAGCGGAAAGAGGAGCGGAGGGAGAGGAGTTGGCAGGCTCCGGGGTGGCCAACAGCAAAGCGGCAGGGCTGAGCAAGGCACCGGTGGTGAGGAGGGTCCGGATCAATGAGGACTCCAGGCAGGTTGTTAGGGGATGTCCGCCACGTGACGAACACGCTGGTTACACACCTGGGGAGTTCCCTCGGGGAAGGGGGTGCCTGAAGGGCAAGGCGCGGAGGGTCAGGGCGCTTCTGGCAGGCCCTCGGGCGCGTAGAATCGCGCGCCCATGGCTTCCTCGCCTCACGCGGTCTTCCCCGGGACCTTCGACCCGATCACGCTGGGACATCTGGATGTGGTCCGCCGAGCGACCGCGCTCTTCCCGCGGGTGACCGTGGCCGTTGCGCAGCACCACGCCAAGAACCACCTGTTCTCCGCCGAGGAGCGCATGGAGCTCGTGCGCGAGGCGGTGGCGCCCCTCGAGACGGTCGAGGTCGCGGCCTTGGACGGCCTGTTGGTCGAGGGCGTGAAGCGCCTCGGTGGCTCGGTCGTCGTGCGCGGCGTGCGGAGCGCGGCCGATCTGGACTACGAGCGCCAGATGGCCCTCACGAACCGGGCCCTCTCGCCCGCCATCGAGACGGTCTTCGTCATCCCCGCCCCGGAGCTGACCCACGTGTCGAGCACCCTCGTGCGCCAGATCGCGGCGCTCGGTGGCGACGTCACCCCCTTCGTACCCCACTGCGTGGCCAGGCGCCTCGCGGAGCGTTTCCCCAAGCCATGACCACGACCTCGCGTACTCCGATCTCGACTCCGCACGCCCCGGCAGCCGTCGGCCCTTACAGTCAGGCCATCGTGGCTGGCGGGTTCGTGCACTGCGCCGGTCAGGTGGCCCTCGTGCCCGAGACGGGCAAGATGCTAGATGGGGACGTGGCGGCCCAGACCGAGCGGGTCTTCCAGAACCTCAAGGCGGTCCTGGCCGAGGCGGGCACGTCCCTCGAGCGCGCGGTCAAGGTCCAGGTCTGGCTCAAGTCGATGGACGACTTCGCGACGGTTAACGGCGTCTATGCCAAGCACTTCGAGGGCATGACGCCGCCGGCTCGCGCGTGCGTCGAGGTGGCTCGGTTGCCTCTGGATGCGCTGGTGGAGATCGACTGCCTGGCGCTGGTCGATTAGCCGTCAGCCCCGGCCGCGCAAGAGCCGCGCGAACATCGCGCCGGCCAGTCGCTCGGCGCTGCCCTCACCCCAGCCGAAGAAGAGGCTCGGCTCGATCAGCTCGAGCTCGCTGAGCATGGGCTGGTCGTTCTCGTTGCGCACCAGATCCACCCGCGCATAGAGCAGGGTCTCGTCGACGTCGGTCAAGCGCATGGCCGCCTCCATGGCCGCGCGGGCGACGCCGATCTCGTCCTCCCGCGGCAGCGCCGCGTTCGTCGTGCCGCCGAAGTCTGCCTGGGCCCGCCAGTCGCCATCGCTCGGGCGCTTGAGGACCGCGTGGCTGAACGTGCCCTCGATGTAGATCAAGGAGATCTCGCCGCGCGACTGCACGCTGGGCAGGAAGGGCTGCAGGAGCACGTCCTCGTGTTCGAGCAGGCGGTCGAGGTGACGTTGGCCGCGGCGCACCTCGCCCCTGGCGAAGCACGAGGCCTCGCGCGAGGTCGCGCCGATGGCCGGCTTGAGCACGAAGGCGCGCCAGCCCCGCCCGTCGAGCTCGCTGGCCAGGTCGACCGGGGCGCCCTGGGTGAACAGGGCGGTGGGGAGCACTGTCACCCCCTCGCGCTCGAGCTCGAGCAGGTAGCCCTTGTGCAGGTTCCAGCGCAGGAGCGGCGCCGGGTTCCAGAGCTTGGTCAGCTCCCCCGCGCGGCCGATCCAGTGCTGGAAGTCGCGCGCCTTCTCCGCGTAGTCCCAGGTGTTGCGGGGCAGGCAGCAGCGCACCTTGGACCAGTCGTACTCCTCGAAGGTCCAGGAGACGACCGTCGTCGACAGCCCGCGGGCCTCGAGGGCGCCGCGCAGGTGTCGGTCGTCCGGGTGCAGGTCGAGGTAGGCGTCGCAGGCCGCCAGGGCGACGTCGATCATGGGGGGGCCGGTCACGGGGAGGATTCGAGGAGGCGAAGCTACGTCCCCGGGAGCCCGGATTCCAGCCTCGGGCGCGCGGGGGCGTCCTCGCCGCTACACTCCTCGCCCCAAACCCCCTCCAAGAGAGCCATGTCAGTCGCCTGTGGCATCGTCGGCCTACCCAACGTGGGCAAGAGTACCCTGTTCAACGCCCTCACCGCAGCAGGTGCGGAGGCGGCCAACTACCCCTTCTGCACGATCGAGCCCAACATTGCGATCGTCGAGGTCCCCGACGCGAACCTGCAGACGATCGCGGGCTTCATCAAGACCCAGAAGATCATCCCGGCCGCGGTGCGCGTGGTCGACATCGCCGGCCTGATCGCGGGAGCTTCCAAGGGGGAGGGCATGGGCAACCAGTTCCTCGCCAACATCCGCGAGACGGACGCGATCATGCAGGTCGTGCGCTGCTTCGAGACGGCCAGCATCGTGCGCGAGGCCCCGATCGACCCGGTGGGGGACATCGAGATCGTCGAGGCCGAGCTGTGCCTGGCGGACCTCTCGACCGCGGAGAACGCGGTCACCCGCGCGGGCAAGAAGGCGCGCACGGGGGACAAGGACGCGAAGTTCGAGCTCGCTGTCTGCGAGCGCGCCGTGGCCCTGTTGTCCCAGGGCAAGTTGATCCGCTCGGTGGATTGGAAGCCTGAGGAGCTCGCGGTCCTGAGGCCCCTGTGTCTGATGACCCAGAAGCGCATGCTCTACGTCGCCAACGTCAGCGATGAGGACCTGACCGGCGAGAGTGAGCTGGCCCAACGGGTCGCCGCCCACGCCGAGGCCTCGGGCGCCGAGTGGCTGCCGATCTGCGCCGACCTCGAGTGCGAGCTGCGCTCGATGGACCGGGAGGACCGGGCGATGTTCATGGAGGAGCTCGGCGTCGAGCGCCTGGGCCTCGAGCGGCTCATCACCAAGATCTACGACCTGCTCGGCCTGCAGACCTTCTACACCGCCGGTCCCAAGGAGATCCGCGCTTGGACCTGCAAGGCCGGGGTGCCAGCCCCCGTGGCCGCCGGCGTGATCCATACCGACTTCGAGCGCCTGTTCATCCGGGCCGAGGTCTACTCGATCGCGGACCTGGCCGCGCACGGAACGGAATCGGCCATCAAGGCGGCAGGCAAGATGCGCACCGAGGGGCGTGAGTATGCGTTGCGGGCGGACGACGTCTGCCACTTCCTGATCGGGAAGTAGGACCAGGTCCGCCCACTGCGCCCCACCGCCCGCCCGCCTGGGGGGCCCGGGTCGCGGCTGATTGGATTCCGATCCGCTGGCGCCGCTGTGCGCTTTCGCGCGCGAGACCGCCAGCATGGGCCCCGGGACCATCCTTGGGGACAAACCCAAGGGCTGGTACGGGTTTTGTCCTTCTCCCTCCGCCCCCCGGCCTCCCAAGTGCTCGCACACGCGGAGAATCGGGAGGAGGAACCGACGGGCAGCCGGTTCTTCCCCGGGCGCAGCGGACGATCACCCTCGGAGGCAGGCAATCCCTCGAGGGTCGTCCAGAACGGGTGAGGACTTGGGCAAGTCCTCGCCCGTTCTTCTCTAACCTGACCCAATGCACGTGCTCGTCCTGGTGGGGCTCGGAGGAGCCGTTGGCGCCCTGCTGCGCTACGGTGCGTCTGTCCAGTTGCAGTCGATCGGTGGGACCTTCCCCGCGGCGACCCTGGTCGTCAACGTGATCGGTTGCCTGGCGATCGGCGCGGCCCTGGGGATGACCGGGCGCGCGACCGAGCTGCCGGAGACCTGGCGGCTCTTTCTCGTGGTGGGGCTCCTCGGGTCCTTGACGACGTTCTCGACCTTCGGCAAGGAGACCGTCGACCTCGTGGTGGCGGGGGAGAGCGGGAGGGCCCTCCTCGTGGTTGCTGCTAACCTGGCCCTGGGCCTGCCGGCCGTCTGGCTGGGCGCGCGCATCAGCGCGTGATTCCGCTGAAAACGAGGCGGCAGGATTCCCAGCTCTTGGGGTGGCCCGCGCGTCGGGCCGCACCCTCTCCACCCTGACCCGATCCCGTCGTACGTGCCGTCCGACGAGCCCCGGGTTGCGCACCCATCCATCGAGGAGGAGATCCATGCTGGCTCCGGTCTTGGCCTGCATCTTCACGCTTTCCGTTCCTGCCGACGTCGGGGACGACCGCTATCAATTCATCGCCGGCCTGGCCGAGCGAGGCCTGCAAGCGGAGGTCGTGCGCGAGGCGCGCCGCTTCCTCGAGGAGCACGGGGGCCACGGCAAGGCCGACCTCGCCCGCTACCGGCTGGCGACGGCGCTCTTCGACCTGAACCGCGCTGAGGAGGCGCGCCCCCACTTCACGCGCCTGGCGAAGGTGCGCGGCTTCGAGTTCCAGAGCGAGGTGCTCTTCCGCCACGGACAGTGTGAGCTCGAAGCGGGTGAACACGACGTGGCGACGGGCGCGTTCGAGCGGGTCCTCGCCGGAGACGGGGACTACCTCAGGCCCGCGGCCACCTTCCTGCTCGGCGAGAGCCACTTCCGCGCGGAGCGCTTCGATCAGGCCGAGGCACGCTACGCGGCGACCCTGCGGCTCGAGGACGCGGAGTCCTACGCTGCCGACGCGCTGCACGGCATGACCTGGTGCGCCTACCGGCTCGGCAACCACGATCAGGCCATCCAGCGCGCCGCGGAGTTCACGCGCGCGCACGCTCGAGACGAGCGCGTGCAGGAGCTCGCCTTCGTGACCGGCGAGTCGCACCTCGAGCTGGACCGGCCTGCTCCGGCGCTCGTCGCCTACAAGCAGGTCAGCACCGGCGCCTTCCACGCTGCCGCCATGCGCGGCGCGGGCTTCGCTTGCGCGGCGCTGGACGATCACGCGGGAGCGGTCGAGTACTTCGGCAAGGTCCTCGAGCTCGACGGCCGCGGACCCTACGCACCCGAGGCCGCCCTCCACCGCGGCATCCACCAGCTCCGCCTCGATCAAGCGCGCGCTGCCCTCGAGAGCCTCGAGCTCCCGATCGCTGGCAAGGGCCCCGAGGTCCAGTACTGGCGCGGTCGCTCCTTCGCCAAGCTCGGAGATCACCAGCAGGCGCTGGCGGCGTTCGAGGCGGGGAGCGGGCAACGCCCCGACGAGCGCCTGGCCCAGCGCCTGGCCATCGGTCGCGCCGATGCCCTGTTCGAGCTGGGGCGCACGGATGAGGCTGCCGCGGTCTACGAGGCTGCCGGCTCGGACTACGCCCTCCACGCGGCCGCTGTCGCCAAGCTCAACGACGGCGAGGCCGCGGAGGCCGTGCGCCTCGCAGCGCCGCTCGCGAACCCGGCCAAGGACAGCGAGTACCGGCTCGAGGCGACCCTGACCGTGGCCGAGGGCCAGTTCGCGCTCGAGCGCTACGCCGCCGCGGAGGCCGCCTTCGCGGTCGTCGCGGACCAGGACCAGGACGCCGGCCGCCGCGCCCGCGCGATCTCGCGCCTGGGGTGGTGCCGCTTCCTCACGGACGATCCCGTGGGGGCCCGGGCCCACTTCGAGCGGGTGCTGAAGGAGTTCGGCCAGAGCGCCGAGGCGGTCGAGGCACGCTTCCTCGCCGGTCGCAGCGCCGAGGACGCAGGCGACGCTGCTGCCGCCGCCGAACACTACCGCCGCTACCTCGGCCTCGAGAGCAAGCCCCACGCCGAGGAGGCCTCGCTGCGCCTCGCGCGCTTCGAGGATCCCGCCGCGGCCGAGGCACGCCTCGCGCGCTTGATCCAGGAGGCGCCGACGTCGAGCTTCGCGCCCCAGGCCCGCTTCGACCTGGCCGAGCGGCAGGCGGCCCGCGGCGAGTGGCAGGCAGCGCGCACGAACTACGCGGCGTTCCTCGCGGAGCACGGCGGCCACGAGCTCGCCGACGGGGCCGCGTACGACGTTCATCGAGAAGGAGAAGGAGATGGGCATCGAGCTGCCCTCCGCGGAGGCCGGCGAGCAGAGTCATCACGACGATGAGCCAACCTGGCCTACTTCCTGACCGCGCGCCGGTCTGTTCGCGCGGGTCCACGCCCTGCGGGTGTCCACCGGGGACAGCCTGATCAACCAGGGCATGGCGCTCTCTCAACTCGGGTACACCCAGTACCGGCTCGGGGAATACCTCGACGCTCAGGAGAGCCTCCGGACGGCCCTGGCTCGCTACGACGAGGGCGGCCTACCCGACCACCACGAGCGGGCGCAGACCCTGTTGAACCTGTCGCTGCTCCAGCGCGCCCAGGCGCGCTTCGCCGAGTCCATCGAGAGCGGCACGTTGGCGCTCGAGATGTGGCACCGGCTGTATCCCCCGACCCACTTCTACGTGGGGAACGGCGCCCAGATCCTGGCGGCGAACCTCGAACAGGCCGGTCGCCTCGGCGAGGCCGAGCAGCGGGCGCGCGAGGCGCTGGCCTGCTTCACGGCCGCCTTGCCCGAGTCCCATCCCTACCGCCTCGAGGCCCAGGCCACCCTGGCGTCGATCCAGATCAAGCGCGGCGCCTTGCACGAGGCGCGCGCCCTGATGGAGGAGAACCTGGCTGCCCGTCAGGCGGTCTGGGGGGTCGACGGCCTGGTGGTCGCGGACGACTATGCCGCGCTGGCCGAGGTCTACGCCGCGCTCGGCGATCCCGAGCGGTCGCTCGAGTGGATCGAGCGTGAGCGGGACATCCTCGAGGAGGGGCTCGGTCCCCACCATCCGCGCACGGTGACCGCCCTCGTCCGCGCGGGTCGTCTGCAGCTCGGGCTCGGTCGGGTCGAGCAGGCGCGCGCGATCGCCGCGCTCGTCGATCAGGAGGAGGTCTTCGCGGCGCCGACCCTCGGCCCACTGCGCCGCACGCAGGCGCGCGTCCTGCTCGGCCGCGTGGCGCTGACGGGTGGTGATCTCGAGGCAGCGCTCGAACAGTTCGACCGCGCCCGCCGCGCCCAGGACGCCCTGGACGGGGCGCACCCGGTCAGCGTCGAGGTCGCCTACCAGCGCGGCCTCGTCCTCGCGCGGATGGGACGAACCGAGGACGCGGCGTACGAACTCGAGCACGCGCTCTCCCTGGCGGAGGCCCAGCGCCACCGGGTCTTCGGGGACGAGCAGGCGCGCGCCCTGTTCGCGTCCCGCCTCTCGATCGACCTCATCTCCCAGGAGCTGACGCACACCCACGCGGCGCTCGGCAACGCGGCGGCCGCCCTGTCCGCCGCGGAACGCGGCCGCAACCGCGCGTTGATGGACCTGCTCCTACGCTCGGAGGAGGTCCTGCTGGCGGGCGAACGCTCCGGCCGGCTGCGCGGCCTGCGCCAGGCGGAGGAGGAAGCGCGCGTGGCCGAGGTGGTCGCCGCCCAGGCCCTGCGGTCGGGGCGGGCCCGGCCCGGCACCGG